>JALHRF010000030.1 GCA_022841545.1 Bauldia sp.
CCACCAAGGACGGCAAGCGCTATTTCGAGGTCGTCGACAGCGCGTGCGTGGGCTGCAATCTCTGCGTCAATGTCTGCCCGGTCGAGGACTGCATCACGATGGTCCGGGTGACCGCCGAGGTCGACCCGCATGGCGGCGCGCCGGCCCGCGGCTATCGCAACTGGACGCAGCACCCCAACAACCCGATGGCGAAGACGGCCAGGATCGCGGAGCCTGAACCGGCGGAGTGATCCGCCGGACTGCCGGAGTCAGCCCGGCTGCAAGGCCTTGATCCGCGCGTCGTAGGCGGTGGCGAGGCAGCCGACATCGCCGCCGCAGGCGTTGCGTTCGCCGATCCATGTGCGCTGGGCGTCGCGGATCTTCGTCTTCTCCGCGTCGTCGCTCGCCCAGGACAGGGCCTGCGCATAGCTGTCGGCGAGGCCGCGGTCGAGCCGCGCGAGCGACACGTCGGAGCAGACGGCTTTTTCGGTGGCGGTGGCCGCCTTGGCGCAGTCGAACGAGGCGACCGGTGTGCGCCAGTCCGCGCGCATCAGCCCCTTGAGCTCCGACAGCGGAATTTCGACCGTTTGATCGCCGGCGGCATAGGCTGCCACCTGGTAGGGCGGGAAGCGGATCACGAGCGTGTCGGGCAGGAGCGCGAAATCCTGGAAGTTGGACCACGAGGGCCCGGCCCCGGATCTCACCCAATCGGAATCGCTCATCGAATCCGGACCGAGCAACTGCTTCGTGAGGTCGGCGATGGCGAGCGCGCTGATCTTTTCAAGCGCTGGTTTGCCGGCGAATATTTCCGGCAGGTAGACCCGCCAGGCATCCGGCATCATGAAGTTGAAGGATTCGATGTTGTGGTTGGGATGCGCGCCGCCGGTGAAGATGCTCTCGTCGAAGCCGAAGATCAGCATTTCCGCGTCGTTCCGCGGCACGCCGAAGCCGACATAGAGGCTGTAGGTCCAGGGCGGCAGTTCGCCGCTATTGTCTTGCTTGAATGAGGCGAAGTCCCGGTCCGCGTCCGCGGCGAAATCCTCGACCATGCCCGTCGCCCAGTCGGCGAAGAACACGTCAATGGTTGCGTTTCCGGTCCTGGGATAGGCGACCTCGACATCCACCGTCTCGGTCTTGCGATCGATGTTCACGGTTTCCACGCTCACCTGCGCGAACGCAGGCCCCGCAGCAAGCGCGAGCCAAACGGCAAGCGTCGCAGGAAGCGCCCTCATGTCAAACCTCGTCGCCAGGCGGCTATTGGACCGACGTCCCGCCGGTCACGTCGTCGTTCGCCTCGTCGGCATGGGCCGAGCCGATCAGACTGAAGACCGGGCCGCGCTGCGGCGGATTGCGAATGCTCTCGATCGCGATCGGCGTCGCATAATAGTATTCCGGCCCGAGCTTGCGGATTGGCGCAGAAGCCGCCGCCACAGCGGATTCCTCGGGCGAGCGCACGGTGCGCACGATGAAGCCGCCGGCAAGATTCGCCAGCGTCTCGGGGTCCTGGCCGGGAACCGCCCTCGCCACGGGCGCCGGAAGCAGCGCCGGCGCCTTGGTCTTCGGCTGCTCTTTTGGCGGCTGATTCGCCTTTGCCTCGGCAATTCGCGTCAGGAAAGCCTGACCGAGATTGGCGAGGCCACGATGCAGTTGGGCCTGACAGGAGCCGCTGTAGAAATGGCGGTACGCCAGGGCGTTGGTCGATGACGTCATTGGTTCGCCCTTGAGCGACACGGCCGTGTCGGACGGCGACCCGTTATGATGGACAAAGAGCTCGGACGGCGCCCCGCCATACATCGACTGACAGACCGCCTCATCGATCTTGAAGCGCGAGCGGCTGGTCGAGAAGCTGATCGGGAAATAGTAGCCGTCGCAGGTGCGCATGCAGAGCGTCCGGTAGCCGCTCCCGGCGTATTCCGTTCCGCCGCCCCGGGAAGTCGGCACGTCGCAGCCATTCCGCTGCAGGATGCTGCGGAGCCTGTCACGCTCGTAGCGGCTGTTGTTGGCAACCACCCCGCCGCCACCGCTCCGGGCCCTGCCGAGATCGCGCTGGAGCTGGTTGATGCGGGCCATGATCGCCGGGCAATTCTTGCCCGGCTTGCCAAACAGCACCCGGCGACAGCCCGACCGCTTGGCGTCCGCCTGCGCGGCAGCGAGCTGCCTCTGGATCTTCGCGGCGTCACCGCCGCCGCCACCGCCGCCGGAAGTGCGATTCGCGCGTTGATAGTCGGCCTGGACCTGACGGCAGAACGCCGACTGGGCGGCCGCTTCAGCCGCAAAACCCACCACCATGACAAGCGCCAGACCGATCGCGGGCGCCCATTTCAGTCGACGGATGAGATGATTCAACGCCATCGGACTACACTTTTTGGGACGATCTGCTACGCGCCCCAGCTCTCGACGACCAGCCCATAACAGATTTCGGTTTCACCGTCGTTACTCTCGCGAGATGGATTTTCGGAGATTCCAACATCGATTTGAAGCCAGTCCACCGCGCCATCTGGACATTTTCACGACGTGTTGCAGCCCTGCCGCGCCGCCCCACCGGATGAGCCCGTACTCATGGGGAGCACCCTACCCGCTCAATCGCATCGCCCTCAGTGACCAACGTCACACTGGCCGGGAGGTTCCTGCCGCCTACAGATGTGGCCGGTTGCCTATCCCAACCCGTAAAGCTTGAGGTGCCAGAGCAGGATGATGGTCTTGGCGTCTGCGATTTCGCCGACGCGAATCATGCGGAGCGCCTCGTCGAGGGTCGGCTCCAGCACCTCGATGTCCTCGCCCTCATCCGCATTGCCGCCGCCCCTGTAGGCCCTGTCGGCCGGCGAATAGCGGGCGATGAAGAAGGCCAGGCGTTCGCTGACGCTGCCGGGGCTCATGTAGACGTCGAGCACCCGGTTGATGGCACCGAGCCGATAGCCAAGCTCTTCCTCTGCCTCGCGCCGGATGGCAGTCTCGGGATCGAGATCGTCGAGGAGGCCGGCGCAGGCCTCGATCAGGCGGCTCGGGCCTCCGCCGCTATTGACCCAGACCGGCATCCGGAACTGACGGACCAGCAATACCGTGCCGCGATCCGGGTCGAAGGGCAGGATACAGGCACCGTTGCCGCGATCGTAGACCTGCCGGATCTGGGTCTCGTGTCCACCGTCGCGGCGGCGATAGTCGATGGTGTACTTGGTGAGCGTCGCCCAGTCGTCGGCGAGCAGTTTCTCTTCAAGGATGCGCACCGGCGCATCGTCTCGGGTCTCGGTCATCGGGATTCCGTCCTGGGGGAGAGGCGCAGACTGCTACGTCGAGCGGCCCGCGGCAAGAGGCGTCAGGTCTGCCACAGCTTCCCGTCGAGTTCGACGCCGAAACGCTCCGGATGGCGTGCAAAGTCGGCAATGCCGGCAAGCGCGGGGTCCGGGCTGACAATGATCGCAGTCATCATCTCGGCCATGATGCGGCGGTGGGGATCCTTGGCGATGAACGCCTCGCGGAAGGAGCCCCGCTTGAGCGCCGGTGCGATCTTCGCCGATATCCCGCCGGCCAGGTAGACCCCGCCGGTCGCAACGAAGACGACGGCAAGGTTCCCGGCGAGACGCCCGAGATGGGTGACGAAGAAGTCGAGCGCCTCGACCGACGTCGGGTCGTCGCCGCCAAGTCCGGCGGTGGTGACCTCGGCCGGGGTGGTGAGCGTAGCCTTCCGGCCCTCGGCGGCGGCGACGCCACGATAGATCCGCATCAGGCCGGGACCGCAGAGCAGGGTCTCGGCGCTGAACCGGCCGAAGGATTTCTCGAGGTGCGGCCAAAGGGCGAAGTCGCGTTCCGTGACCGGGCCGAGGTCGATATGGCCGCCCTCGCCCGGCACGGGAATCCACGCGCCCCGGGCATGGATCAGGGCGCCCGCGCCGAGTCCGGTGCCGGGCCCGACGACGACGCGGGGCCGTTCAGGCAAGGCGCGCCCGCCACCGATCCGGTCGATGTCGCCAGCCCCCAGTCCGGGCAGGCACAACGACAGCGCCTCGAAATCGTTGAGAAGGATCATGCTCGACAGGCCGAAGCGCGGGATGAGTTTCCGCGGCTCGAAGATCCAGTCGCAATTGGTGAGGCTGACGGCCTCGCCCGCGATCGGGCCGGCAAGAGCGAGGATCGCCGTCTTCGGCCGGAGCGCAGTCGCGGTCAGAACCGCCGTCTCGATCGCGTCCTCGATGGTGGGATGATCGACGGTCTGAATGTCGGGCAACCGCTCCCAGGGCGCATCGCGGTCGGCGATCAGGGCGAAGCGGGCATTGGTGCCGCCGATATCGCCGATCAGCACCGGAAAGCGAATCTCGGCCGAGTCCCCAACCATCACGTCTTTGCCTTCCCGCCGCGTTTCCCGTCGCGCCTGGCCGGATCGCCAATGATCAACTCGGCCGTCCGGGCATTGAGCGCCATCGGGATATCGTAGAGAACGGCGAGCCGCGTCAATGCCTTGACGTCGACGTCATGCGGCATCGGGGTTAGCGGGTCGATGAAGAAGATGAGGCCCGAGATGCGTCCCTCGGCGATCAGGGCGCCGATTTGCTGGTCGCCGCCGAGCGGACCGCTCTTCAGCGCCGTCACGGCGAGTTCCGGCAGCGCGGCGTTGATCCGCGACCCCGTCGTGCCGGTGGCATAGAGATCGTAGCCGGCAAGACGCTTCCGGTGGCGGCGGGCGAAGCGGACGAGATCGTCCTTCTTCTCGTCATGCGCCACGAGCGCGAGAGCCTGCCGCTTCGCCATGGCCGGGGGCCTATTCCTTGATGTAGGGCTTGCCGTCGGCGGCCGGCGCCCGCGCCCGGCCGACGATTCCCGCCACCAGCACGATCGTGGCGATGTAGGGCGCCATCGCCAGGAATTCGGACGGGATCGGCGTCTGCAGGATGGCGAGTTTCTGCTGGAGCGAATCGGCGAAGCCGAAGACCAGCGCCGCGAGCAGGGCGCCGACGGGGTGCCAGCGGCCGAAGATCATGGCCGCGAGGCCGATGAAGCCGCGCCCGCCGGTCATGCCCTCGTCGAAGCGGCCGACCGAGCCAAGGGTGAACCAGGCGCCGCCGAAGCCCGCCACCATGCCGGCGATGGTGACGTTGATGTAGCGCACCCGGTAGACGTCGATGCCAAGGGTGTCGGCTGCGGCGGGGTGCTCGCCGACGGCGCGGGCCCGCAGGCCGGAACGCGTGTGAAACAGGTAGTAGGTGGCGATCATCACCATGATGAAGGCGCCGTAGACGAACACGTTCTGCTGGAACAGCACCGGTCCGATGACCGGGATGTCCGACAGGAACGGGATCGGCCAGGCGCGGAATATCGGCGCGTTGTTGAGTTCGCGATGGTGGGTCAGCACCTGGCTCGACACGTATGACGTCATGCCGAGCACGAAGAGGTTGATGGCGACGCCCGCGATGATCTGGTCGACGCGGTAGGTGATCACCAGCGCGCCGAGGATGAAGCCGAACAGGCCACCGACCAGCATGGCGCCGACGATCCCGATCACGCCGCCGAACAGCGAACCGACGACCGCCCCGGTGAAGGCGCCGGAAAGGAGCATCCCCTCGATGCCGATATTGACCACCGCGACCCGCTCCGAAAGCACGCCGGCGAGGCCGCCAAGGGCGATCGGCACGGCCCGCACGACCGTCGATTCGAGCATGCCGGTGAGCGAGAACGACTTGCCGTCCGCCGCCCAGACCAGGAACGCTGCGACCGCCAGGAGGAGGCCGATGCCGAGCAGGATGCTCGACCAGCGCGCCCCGCCGCGCATGAACTGGCGCGCGCCGAAGAAGGCGAGGATGGCCGCGACGATGTAGATGAAGGGCGCCGCGGGCACGACGAGGTTCGGCACCTGGATCGCGTCACGCGGCAACGACAGGCGGAAGGTGGCGCTGCCGTCGACCTGCGTGCCGAAGACCAGCGCCACGAATATCGCGAGCCCGATCAGCAGCCAGCCGGTGATGAGCGTCTGGCGCCGCGCGACGCGGTCGAGGGTGTGGGCGCTTGCGGCCTCGATCATCGCCATGTCAGCCCGCTCCCGCCCGTTGGCCGCTCCGCCCCCGGAACGCCCAGGGGGCGATCGTCCGCACCAGCATCGGGGCGGCGATGAAGACGATGATCAGGGCCTGGATGATCGCGATCAGGTCGATCGAGACGCCGGCCGCCACCTGCATCTGCCGGCCACCCGCCTGGAGTGCGCCGAACAGGATGCCCGCAAGCAGCACGCCCACCGGGTGCGAACGGCCCAGCAGCGCCACGGCGATGGCGTCGAAGCCGATGCCGGCGGAGAAGTTCGGCGAGGCGCGGCCGAGCACGCCGAGCACCTGGTTCGCCCCGGCGAGGCCGGCGAGCGCCCCGGCACACGCCATCACCACGACGATGATCCAGCCCGAGCGCATCCCGGCATAGCGCGCCGCGTCGGGATTGGCGCCGCTCGCCCGGAACTCGAAGCCGATCGTGCTGCGGAACAGGAGCCAGTAGACGACCGCAACGGCGACGAGCGCGAGGATGAAGCCGGCATGAATGCGGAGCGACGGGTCGAGCCCGGAGAGGAGCTTCGGGAGCTGCGCGCTGGCCAGCACCGACTCGGAGATGGGGTCGCTCCGCCCTTCCTTCTGGATCGGCGGATTGCGGAGGAGATAGTCGGTCAGGCGGAAGGCGATGAAGTTGAGCATGATGGTGGTGATCACCTCATGCGCGCCCGTCGCCGCTTTCAGCCAGCCTGCGATCGAGGCCCACAGCGCGCCGGCGATCATCCCGGCGATGATGGCGAGCGGCAGGTGGATGAACACCGGCAGACCGGTGAACATGAAGCCGACCGTCACGGCCGCGATGCCGCCGAGGATGAGCTGACCTTCGGCGCCGATGTTGAACAGGCCGGCGCGAAACCCGAGCGCCAAGCCGAGCCCGCAGAGGATCAGCGGCGTGGCCGCCGTCAGCGTCTCGGACACGGCCCCGAGCGAACCGAACGACCCGTCGAACAGCGCCACGAAGGAGAGACCGATCGTCCCGATGCCGACGCCGGTGGCGAGCATGGTCAGCGCCCCGAGGATCAGCGCAATGATCACCGAGAGGACCGGAACGACCACGATCTCCTGGAAGTCGAACCTCCGGACGACCACCCGCTTCAGGATCTCATCGCCGACCGTCGGGGGTTTCGGCGCGGCGTCGGTCACGACACCACTCCCGCCATGGCCAGGCCGACATCCTTGACCGTGGCCTTTCCGCCTTCAAACTCGGCGACGATCTTGCCGCGATACATGACCAGGATGCGGTCCGACATCGACATCACCTCGTCGAGTTCGGTCGAGACGATGAGAATGCCGTCGCCCTCGTCTCGCGCATGGGCGATCCGCTCGTGAATGTACTCGATTGAACCGACGTCGATGCCGCGGGTCGGCTGCGCTGCGATCAGGAATTTGGTGTCGTGCCCGAGTTCTCGGCCGACGACGAGCTTCTGCTGGTTGCCGCCCGAGAGGTTGCCGGCATGGGTCCGGATCGATGCGGTACGGACATCGAAGTCCTTGACGATCCGTGTTGCTTCGGCGTCGACCTCCGGCCAGCGCATGGCGATGCCGGACGAGAAAGGCGGGGCGTAGTAGCGGTCGAGCACGGCATTCTCGGCGACGGAGAACTCCGAGATGAGGCCGGAACGCTGCCGGTCCTCGGGGATGTGGGCGATGAGCCGGCGGTGACGCTCGCGGGCAGAGGCGTGGGTGATGTCGGCGCCGGCGAAGGTCACCGTACCGGCCGCCACCCGGCGCAGTCCGGTCAGCGCCTCGACGAGTTCCGTCTGGCCGTTGCCCTGGACGCCGGCGACGCCGACGATCTCCCCCTCGTGCACGGTGAGGTCGATCCCGCGGAGCGCGACCTCGTCGCGCTCGTTGAGCACCGTCAGACCCTTCACCTCGAGAAGCGGGCCGCCGGGTTTCGTCTTGCGCTTCTCGATCGCGAAGCGTACCGGCCGACCGACCATCATCTCGGCGAGGTCGGCGGTGGTCGCGGTCCTGGGGTCGCCCTCGCCGACGATCCTGCCGCCGCGCAGAACGCTGATCCGGTCGGCGACCTCCAGCACTTCGCCGAGCTTGTGGGTAATGAAGACCAGCGCCTTGCCCGCCTCGCGGAGCGACCGGACGATGCCGAAGAACTCGACGACCTCCTGCGGGGTGAGCACCGCGGTCGGCTCGTCGAAGATGATGGCGTTGGCCGAGCGGAACAGAACCTTGATGATCTCGACCCGCTGCTGAAGGCCGACCGGAATCTCCTCGATGATCGCATCGGGGTCGACCTCCAGCCCGTGCTCGGTAGAGATCGCCCGGACCTGCTTGCGGGCGGTCTTCATGTCGAGCCGGTCGAGGGCCTTCACCGGCTCGACCCCCAGAACGACGTTCTCGGCCACCGTGAAAACCGGCACCAGCATGAAATGCTGGTGGACCATGCCGATGCCCGCACGGATAGCGTCGCCGGCGCCGCGGAACTGGACCGGCTTGCCGTCGATCAGAATCTCGCCCTCGTCCGGCCGGTAGAGGCCGGACAGGACGTTCATGAGGGTGGTCTTGCCGGCGCCGTTTTCGCCGAGGAGCCCCAGGACTTCGCCGGCCCTGATCTTCAGGTTCACGTCGGAGTTGGCGACGACGCTGCCGAACCGCTTGGTGATGCCCCTGAGTTCTATGTCCACCTGGTCCGCCCCGCGGCCGTCTCCTGCAAGTCTAGGCGGATCGAGCGGCTCCGCTCAAGCTGCAACCGCCGCGCACGGTGGCGCGGCGGCTGCAATTGTGGTTCGAGCGGCCGGCTAGCCGCCCTTGACGTTGATCGTGCCGTCGATGATGCCCTTCGACAGCGCCTCGATCTCCGCCTTGAGCTCGGCCGACACCGCCGATTCGAGATCGTGATAGGGGGCGAGGCCAACGCCGCCCGACGCGAGCGTGCCGACCACGACGCCGCCCTGGAAGGTCCCGTCCATCGCCGCCTTGATCGCCGCCAACACGGTCGAGTCCATCTTCTTCTCGACCGAGGTCAGGTAGACTCCGCCATGCTCCGGGTCGGTGATGAACTGGTCGACGTCGACGCCGATGATCTTGAGCGCATCGGCGCCCATCTCCGCGGCCAGCGCCGCCGAGCCCAGCCCGACCGGACCGGCCACCGGCATGACGATATCGGCGCCCTCGTCGGCAAGGTTCTTGGCGAAGGCGCGACCGTCGTCGAGGTTCGAGAAGTTGTTGGTGAACAGGCCTTCCTTGGCCGCCGGATCCCAGCCGAGCACCTGGACGCTGGTTCCCTTGGTCGCATTGTAGTGCTGCACGCCGTGGTAGAAGCCGTCCATGAAGATCGTCACCGGCGGGATGTTGATGCCGCCGAACGTGCCCACGATCCCCGACTTGGAGACGCCCGCCGCGAGGTAGCCCGCGAGGAAGGCCGCCTCGTCGGTCGCAAAGACCTGGCCGAGGACGTTCGGGATCGCCGGGTCGTAGGCGTAGTCGACGATCGAGAACTTGGTGCCGGGATTGGCCGCCGCGGCGGTCTGGGTGGCGTCGCCGAGCAGGAAGCCCACCGTGACGATGATGTCGCAGTTCTCGCCGATGAAGGAATTGATGTTCGGCTCGTAGTCGGTCTCGGCATTGGATTCGAGGAGCTTCGTCTCGACGCCGAGCTCCTTCTCGGCGTCCTGAACGCCCTTCCACGCCGTCTGGTTGAATCCCTTGTCATCGACGCCGCCGGTGTCGGTCACCTGGCAGGCCTTGAATGCCGCCGCCGGGGTCGCGGTCCCTGCCCCGATGACGGCAACGGTCGCGAGCGCCGCAAGCGTCGCAGTGATGGTCCTGATCCTCAAGAATGCCTCCTGTCTGAGCCTGTGTCCAAAAAAGGCTTCCCGTGGCCCCTGTCCTCGGGAACTGACGTCAAGCTTTGCATTTTCACCGCGCATCGTCGAGGCTCTTCACACTCGGGTCGCCGTCCGGCATCGGGATGACGCCGGGCGGCAAAGACGTTAGAAACCGCTATACTGGCGGAGTGTGTCATGCATAAGCGTCACGGGAGAGGTCAATCCATGAACGGTAGCGCCAAGGCCGATTCTCCGCCGGTCCACCGCTGATGGATAGGGCGCTCTTCGAGGCGGCGAGCGCGGTCCGGCTTCGCGCCCACGACCGTTACTCCGGTTTCAAGGTCGGCGTCGCACTCCGCACCGCGGCCGGCGTCGTGCACACCGGCTGCAACGTCGAGAATGCCTCGTTTCCCGAAGGCTGGTGCGCCGAGACGAGCGCCATCGGCCACATGGTCGCCTCATCCGATCCCGGCGACGGGCGCCGGATCGTCGAGGTAGCTGTAGTGGCGACGGCCATCGGCGGCCGGCCCACCACCCCATGCGGCGGCTGCCGGCAGCGGCTCGCCGAATTCGGCAGCCCCGACACGCCGGTCCATTGCTACGATCCCGAGGGCCGCGGCGCGACCTGGTCGCTCGGCGAATTGCTCCCCCAGAGCTTCGAACTGAAGGGTCGGCGATGAGCGACAAGGCGGTGCTTGCCGCAGCGATGATCCGGACCCGTCGCGACCTGCCCTACTCGGTCGGCCTCGTTCTCGGCTCCGGGCTCGGCAGCCTCGCCGAGGCGGTCTCGGATGCCGTCCGCATTCCCTTCTCCGCGCTCCCCGGCTTTCCCGCCTCCGGCGTTTCCTCCCACAAGGGCGAGGTCGTCGCCGGTCGGCTCGACGGGGTGCCGGTCGTGGTCTTTTCCGGCCGCGCCCACTACTACGAACGCGGCGACGCGGCGGCGATGCGCGTGCCGATCGCGACGCTGAAGGCGCTCGGCTGCGACACGCTGCTCCTCACCAACGCCGCGGGATCGCTTCGCACCGAAGTCGGCCCGGGCGAGATCATGCTGGTCACCGACCACATCAACTTCGCCGGCGCCAATCCGCTGATTGGCGAACCCACGGATGATCGTTTCGTCGGCATGACCGGGGCCTATGACGCGAGCCTCCGGGCCGGCCTTCTCGGCGCGGCCGAACGCGAGGGCATCCGTCTCACCACCGGGGTCTACATGTGGTTCTCTGGCCCTTCCTTCGAGACGCCGGCCGAGATCCGCATGGCGCGAACGATGGGCGCCGACGCGGTCGGCATGTCGACGGTGCCGGAGGTGATCCTCGGCCGCTTCTGCCGCCTCCGGGTCGCGGCGGTGTCGACGATCACCAATTTCGCCGCCGGCATGACCGGCGCGGAAATCTCCCACGAGGAAACCAAGGCGCTCGCGCCGGTCGGCGCGGCGAAGCTCGAGCGCGTGCTGCGCCGATTCCTCCGCGACCGCGGTTTGAGGTGACCCATGCTCCCCCAGGAAATCATCCGCAGGAAACGCGACGGCCACGCTCTCGACAGGGCCGAGATCGCCTTCATGGTCGAGGGCCTCACCCACGGCTCGGTGACCGAGGGCCAGATCGCGGCGCTGGCCATGGCGATCTTCTTCCGCGGCATGGAAATGTCCGAGCGGGTCGCACTGACCGAGGCAATGCGCGACTCCGGCGCGGTGCTGGACTGGACCGGGCTTGAGGGCCCGGTCCTCGACAAGCACTCAACCGGCGGCATCGGCGACAATGTCTCGCTGATGCTCGGACCGGCGATCGCCGCCTGTGGCGGCTTCGTGCCGATGATCTCGGGCCGCGGGCTCGGCCATGGCGGCGGCACGCTCGACAAGCTCGATTCGATCCCCGGCTATCGCACCAACCCCGACCTCGATCTCTTCCGGCGCGTGGTCGAGGACGTCGGTTGCGCGATCATCGGCCAGACCGCCGACCTCGCGCCCGCCGACCGCCGGCTCTACGCGATCCGCGACGTGACGGCGACGGTCGAATCGGTGCCGCTGATCACCGGCTCGATCCTGTCGAAGAAGCTTGCCGAAGGCCTGGACGGCCTGATCCTCGACGTGAAGACCGGCAATGGCGCGTTCATGGTGACGCTCGACCAGGCCCGCGAACTCGCCGACAGCCTCGTCCGGGTCGCCAACGGCGCCGGCGTAAGGACAGCGGCGCTCATCACCGACATGAACGAGTCGCTCGCCTCCGCCGCCGGTAACGCGGTCGAGGTGATCAACGCGGTCGATTTCCTGACCGGCCGGCATCGCGACCCGCGCCTCGAAGCGGTGACGGTGGCGCTCGGGGCGGAGGTGCTCGTCCTCGGCGGCCTCGCGACCGACGCCATCGACGGCAAGCGGAAGATCGAGGACGCCTTCAGCGCCGGCCGCGCCGCCGAGGTGTTCGGGCGCATGGTGGAGGCGCTTGGCGGCCCCGGCGGCTTTGTTGAGAACGCGGGCTCGCATCTCCGGTTGGCGCCGGTAACCCGCGAGGTCGCGCCCAGCCGGCCCGGCATCGTTCAGTCCGTCGATTCGCGCGCGGTCGGCATCGCCATCATCGAGATGGGCGGCGGCCGGGCCCGTCCGGACGACAGGATCGACCATGGCGTCGGCTATACGCGGCTCGCCCCGGACGGCGCACCGGTCGGCGGCGACGACGCCCCGCTCGGCCTCGTCCATGCCCGCACCGAAGACCACGCCGACAAGGCGGCGGCGGCCCTCCGCGCCGCCTACACGATCGGCGATGCAACGCCGCCGGAACGGCCGGTCGTGATCGAGCGGGTGGGGTAACAGGACGAAGGCTCAGCCATGCGCATCGACGCCGTATCCATCGGTTCCGACCCTCCCCGCGAGGTGAACGTCATCATCGAGGTCTCGATCGGCGGCGAGCCGATCAAGTACGAGATGGACAAGGCGTCGGGGGCGCTGGTCGTCGACCGCTTCCTCTACACGCCGATGCGCTACCCGGGGAACTACGGCTTCATCCCGCACACGCTCTCCGGCGACGGCGACCCCTGCGACGTGCTGGTCGCCAACACCCGCGCCATCGTTCCCGGCGCGGTGATCAGCGTGCGGCCGGTCGGCGTGCTGGTCATGGAAGACGACGGCGGGCAGGACGAAAAGATCATCGCCGTGCCGACGCGGAAGCTCACCGCGCGTTACGACGGGATCAAGCGCCACACCGACATGCCGGACATCACGCTCCGCCAGATCGAGCACTTCTTCGCCCACTACAAGGACCTCGAACCTGGGAAGTGGGTCAGGATCGTCCGCTGGGGCGATATCGAGGAAGCTCACCGGCTGATCGAAGACGGCATCGCCAACGCCAGGCAGGGCTGAGGAACGGCCTCCCCCAAAAAGGCTGCCGCCGCCCGGTGGGGGTACCGGACGGCGGCGGTGCAGACTGAGACACCGGTGAGGGGGGTGGCGGGATACCGGCGCTTTTCGAGGGGGGTCTCGCTCAGTCCGTAGCTCTTGATCCTTCAGCCCGTGACCACGATCCTGGTGTTGAACTTGCCGTAGGTCTGGACCAGGTCGAAGAACTTTGCGGCGTGCTCCGGGGCAAGGCGGACGCAGCCATGCGAAGCGGGGTTGCCGAGCTGGCTGATCGCCTGGGTGCCATGCACCGCGATGCCCTGGTTGAAGAAGACCGCGTGCGGCATCGGCGCGTCGTCATACTGGCTCGACTTGTGGTCCTTGGAGAGCCAGGTCGGGGTGAACTTGCCGGTCGGAGTCTCGAAGCCGTTGGCGCCGGTCGAAACGTTCCAGACGTAGTTCCGGGTCTCGCCGCTGCCGGTGGTGACGGCGACGACCATCGTCTGCTCGGTGAGCGACACGGTCGCCACGACCTTCGGCTTGGGCTGGAAGATGTTGAGGAGGCCGGCCTGGCTCGGGGTCGCGAAGCCGATCACGACGGCGGCGGCGACTGCGATGGCGGCGATGAACCTGTTCATGACACTACCCCGTTTCCCTGTCCGGGCCTCGTCGCGTTCTCGCGTCGGCAGCCCGTGTTGTTCTGTTGCGTCATGTATGGTCCCGCCCGGCCGATACCGCAGTGATGACCATCACAAACGCGATGCTGCGAAGTGAACGCTGTCACAATTCCGGCGTTCCAAACGCGGAGTGATCCCGTTCACACGCGCTCCGTCGGGGCAGAGAGCTCGTTACCTGCCGGAAGGCAGGAAGCTCCGTCCGTGGGCCCCCGGCGCCAGGCCGAGATGGGCGGCGACCGTCTCGCCGATATCGGCGAAGGTTTCGCGCCGGCCGATCCGGCCGCCGCCGATGCCGGGACCGAAGGCAACGATCGGTACATGCTCGCGGGTATGGTCGGTGCCGCGGAAGGTCGGGTCGTTGCCGTGGTCGGCGGTGATGATCGCGAGGTCGCCCGGCTTCAGCCTCGCCTCGAGCTCCGGGAGCCGTCGGTCGAAGGCCTCCAGCGCCGCAGCGTAGCCGGCGACATCACGGCGATGGCCGTAGAGCGAATCGAAATCGACGAAATTGGCGAAGACGAGATCGCCGTCCCCTGCCTTGTCGAGCGCGGCGAGCATGGCGTCGAACAGGGCCATGTCGTTCGGCGCCTTCGACACGTCGCTGACGCCGCGATGGGCGAAGATGTCGCCGATCTTGCCGACCGCGAGTACCCGGCGCCCGGCGGCGACGGCGCGGTCGAGGAGCGTCGGTTCCGGCGGCGGGACCGCGTAGTCTCGGCGGTCGGCGGTCCGCGTGAAGTCGCGTGCATCGGTGCCGGCGAAGGGCCGTGCAATGACCCGGCCGATATTGAGCGGGTCGACGAGGCGGCGCGCGATCTCGCAGACCTCATAGAGACGGTCGAGGCCGAAGGCTTTCTCGTGCGCGGCGATCTGGAAGACGGAATCGGCCGAGGTGTAGCAGATCGGCTTGCCCGTCCGGACATGCTCCTCGCCGAGTTCGGCGACGATTTCGGTTCCGGACGCATGCCTGTTGCCGAGAATGCCGGGGAGCTTGGCTTCGCGGATCAGGGCATCCGTGAGCTCCTTCGGAAACGCCGGGATGGTCTCAGGGAAGTAGCCCCATTCGAAGGGAACCGGAACGCCGGCGATCTCCCAGTGACCCGACGGCGTGTCCTTGCCCTTCGAGACCTCGACGCCGTAGCCCCACCAACCTTCCGGCGGACCGGAATGACCCAGGTCGGGGAGCGGTGCGCCGCGCGAGGCTTCGGCCGCGGCCCCGAAGCCGAGCCGGTCGAGGTTCGGCACGTAGAGCGGGCCCGAGCGGAGTCCTTCCCGGTCGCCGCCGCCTTCGGTGCAGGCTTCGGCAATGTGCCCGAACGTATCGGCCCCGGCGTCGCCGAAGTCCGCAGCGTCCTCGGCGGCGCCGATGCCGACGGAATCCATCACCATGATGACGGCGCGATTCATGCTGCGAGATTATGGCATGGCGTCCGGGAAGGGAAACGGCGACGAACCCGGCCCTTTTGCGGCAAGGCGCAGCCGGCACGGTGGACAACGCGTGCTTGGCCTTGGCGCGACCGCCGCTCCGGGGCTATGACTGCCCTCAGCGCATCAAGCAGCAAGGGGTCAAAGGCCAGATGCAAGGCGTCCACGTCGTCGACCACCCCCTCGTCCAGCACAAGCTGACGCTGATGCGGGACAAGCACACGTCAACGGCGGGCTTCCGCCAGCTTCTCCGGGAGATCGCGCTGCTCCTCACCTACGAGGTGACCCGCGACCTGAAACTCACCACGACGCGGATCGAGACTCCGCTCGGCGGAATGGATGCGCCGATCCTCGCCGGCAAGAAGCCGGTCTTCGCCCCGATCCTGCGCGCAGGCATCGGGCTCCTCGAGGGCATGCTCGACCTCGTGCCCTCGGCCCGCGTCGCCCATATCGGCATCTACCGGAACCCGGAGACGCTGGAGCCGGTCGAATACTACTTCAAGGCGCCGGAGGACCTGGCGGAGCGCCTTGTGATCGTCGTCGATCCGATGCTCGCCACCGCCAACTCGGCGAGTGCGGCGATCGAGCGGCTCAAGGCGCGCGGCGCCCGCGACATCCGCTTTGTCTGCCTGCTCGCAGCGCCCGAGGGCATCGAGCGCTTCCAGCGCTTCCAGCCCGGCATCCCGATCTACACCGCGGCGATCGACGAGTACCTCAACGACCACGGCTATATCGTCCCCGGCCTCGGCGACGCCGGCGATCGCCTCTACGGGACGAAGTGACACCGGCCCAGGGCGGACGCGGGGTATCCGGTCAGGGCCCCTTGCTCATCTCCGTCGTCTCGCCCAGCGCCCGCGCGACCCTGAAGCCGACATTGTCCCTGGTGGAATCGGCCACGCGGCGGAGTCGAAAGGCGGTCCTCATGTTCTCGGGAGACGTGGTGTTCCAAGCGCCGCCCCGCACCACCCGCCAATTGCAGCCGGCGGGCGAGACGGCGGCGCCGTCAGCCGGGGCATCCCGATAAGACTCGGCGTAGCAATCCGCCACCCACTCCCAGACGTTGCCATGCATGTCGGAGAGCCCGAAGGGGCTGGCCGGATAAGACCCCACCTCCGCGGTCTTCTCGCCGCCGAAGTTTGCCTGGTCACGATGGATCGTGGCGCCAAAGGAATACGGCGTCGCTGTACCGGCGCGCGCCGCATATTCCCACTCCGCCTCGCTCAAGAGACGATACGACCGTCCGGTCTTCCGCGACAGCCATTCCGTATAGTCGTTCGCCACCTCCCAGGAGACATCGACCACCGGGCGGCGGCCCCTCCCCCAGTGCTGGTCATCCGGCTCGTGGCCCGCGCAGCCGCCATCGGCGACGCACGCATCCCACTCGTCGAACGTCACCTCAAACCGCCCGACCGCGAACGGCGCCGCGAGCTTCACCTCACGCTGCGGCTCCTCGTCGGCCTGGTGGCCGGTTTCGGACTTCGAAGAGCCCATCGTGAAGTTGCCGGCGGGAATCACCACCATTTCGGGACAGGCGTCGCAATCGCGGAACGTCGACCCCGGCTCCGACGGTGCGACCTCGACTGGCGGCGCGACCGCCACCGGCGGCGCCGCTTCTTCTTGCCAGGGCCGGAGGGCGATGTTGAGCGCGTCGGCGTCCTCGGGCGTCAGCCAGCGCATCTCCTCCGGACCCGGCTCGTTGATGTACTCGATGGCGGCCGAAGTCAGGCCGAGGTCGCGGAGATAGCCGCCGACCACGGCGCTCCCCGCCGTGCTCGCCTCCGGGCGGTCGGGATCGCCGTGCCAGGGTGCATGGAATCCGATCCGCGCCTTGGGGGCCATGAAGCGTGGCCGTCCGGCAAGCCAGGCGAGCGCACAGGCGGAGGCGCAAACGCCCTCCTCGACGACCGTCGCCGCCTCCCGGAACCAGATCGCCCGGCCGATCTCGATGCCGGCATCGAGATTGCCGCCGCCGCTTTCGAGCGATACCAGCACATTGTCGGAGTCAGCGGCCAGCAGCGCGCGCCGGAAGTAACGATCGTCGTCGCTCTCGATGTCTCCCGAAAGGCGCACCACCGCGGTGTCCAGTCCGTCGATTTTCCGGCACTCGACGGTAATCCGCGCCCCGTCGCCGGCATACTCCCGTGGCGCGCAATCTCCTGACGGTGCTGTGTCCGCTTCCGCCGACTCGGCTCGACTGCCGATTGCCTGCATCGAGACAACGACAAGAGCCGAAATGGCGAAATAGGCTGCTGCATCCAACCGCATGAGGCGTGGCGGCTCCCTCAGAGGATCATTGCAGCCTAACACGCCCGGAGATTGGCGAGTCAAAGGCGCCGCGACAAAGCCTCGCCTCGGCCCGACAGGGTCAACCCATCAAGTGCGGGGCGGCGGACTACCGGAACAGGTTGAACGAGAGCTTCCGGCTGATGCCGACACCGACCATCCACTGGTTGGCATCGCCGTACTTGACGATGGGGCTGTCGCCCGCGTCGCCGATCAGGCGGTTCCAGGAACCCTTGACCTGGAGCCTGGTCTTGTTGTCGACCCAGTAGTTGATCTGGCCCGCGATTCCGACCGTCTTGAACCCGGCGTCGGGCTTGTAGGCGGTGAGAATGCCCTTCGAGGCTTCCTTTGGCGTCACGCCGAAATAGGTCTCCATGTAGCCGTCGGAGCCCCAGCTCGCGCGCGGCCCGAACGACACCTCGAATCGCTCGCCCATCGGCACGATGACGTCGGCGCCGAGTTCGCCGGTCTGCCCGCTATAGCCGTTGAAGCCCTGGCGGATGGTGGCGTAGGCCCGGAACCAGTCGTAGCGGAAGCCGCCGCCGAGGCCGGCTTCGAACGCCCAGTCGATGTCCTTGGTGCCCTTGAGGCTGTTGTCGTAGGACGGCTTGCGCTCGCCGACGATGTTGAGCGACGGATAGATGAAGATGCCCCGCACCTTCCGCTCGCTCTGGCCGATATAGGGGATGTAGAAGCGGCCCGCCTCGATGATCGGATAGGGGACGAACATGTAACTGCTGGCGCCGGGATACTGCGGAACCATTGCCCCGCCGACGCCGAGATTGAGGAGATACTGGGGTTCCGGCGAGACAAAACCCTGGGCGAAGGAGTCCTGCGCCGCAGCCGGGCCGGTTGCCAGCCCGAGCAATGCCGCAAGCGGCACAAGCCAACGAAAAGCCCTGCTCATTCCCATCCCCCGAAGAAGCCCCCCACCGTTATAGGGCCACGCCGTTAGGAAATGCTATACGCGAGTTTCTATCGAATCGCCCGCGAAAAATCGGCGGAAACCGAAAACGACGCGGGGTGTGGGGTTAGCGCTACAGGCGGAGGGGACATGAAATACGGCGCCATCTATCCGAGCCTCAAGGGACGCACGGTGCTGGTCACCGGCGGCGGCAGCGGCATCGGCGAATCGATCGTCGAGCATTTCGCCGCGCAGGGGGCGAAGGTCGGCTTCCTCGACATCAAGGAAAAGGAGTCGAAGGCGCTCGCAGCCCGCCTCAAGCGGAAGCGCCAGACCGTCCATTTCGAGCCCTGCGACCTGACCGACATCGCGGCGCTCAAGTCTGCGATCAAGGCGGTGCGCAAGGCGCTCGGGCCGATCACCATCCTCGTCAACAATGCCGCCCATGACGAGCGGCACACGCTCGAGGAGGTCACGCCCGAGTACTTCGACGAGCGGATCAGGGTCAACCTCAAGCACCAGTTCTTCACGATCCAGGAAGTCGTCCCGGATATGCGCCGCGCGAAGAACGGCGCCATCGTCAACATGGGCTCGACGTCGTGGATGGTCGCGTTCGGCGGCCTGCCGGTCTACACCGCCGCCAAGGCCGGCGTGATCGGGCTGACCCGCGGCCTCGCCCACGAACTCGGCAAGTCCAACATCCGCATCAACTCCGTGGCGCCGGGCTGGATCATGACCGAGCGACAGAAGTCGCTTTGGGTCACGCCCGAGGCGCTCCAGCAGCTCATGAAGGACCAGTGCATTCAGCGCACCCTCGACCCGGCGGACATCGCCCGGGCGGTGCTGTTCTACGCTTCCGACGAGGCCTCCGCCTGCACCAACCAGAGCGTCGTGTTCGACGGCGGGTGGCTCTGAGTTTCGCCTTCCACGGATGGGCCGGCCGCACCGCGCGCCGGCCCTTCTTCCGCAGGCCGTAGCGCGGCCCCACCCCGACGGGCTAGATTGACTCGTGTCGGCGCCGATCGTGGCGGGGAGACGAGAATGGCGGACGAGACGACCGAGGGGTTGCCGGCCTGGCGCTTCAAGCTCGGAATCCTCAGCTTCTTTCTGGCCTTCGCGCCGCATGTCGTCACCGGCATCCTGATGCTGTCCGGCGCCAACGCCCGGGCGATCGCGACGATGGCCGCGATCAGCTTCACCGTGAACAAGCTGATGCTGCTCCTCTCGGTCGTCCTCCTCGGCCGACCGGGCTTCAACGAGTTGAAGAAGCGGCTCGCCGCCGTGTTCCAGCGCTACCTCATGCCCGACGAGGTCGGCCCCTGGCGCTACCGCATCGGCCTCGTGATGTTCGTCGTTCCGCTGGTCTTCGCCTGGAAGGCGCCCTACGTGACCGAACTCATGCCGCTCCTCGGCCGGCATTCGACGACGGCCGCCATCATCACCGATGCAATCTTCGTCGCGAGCCTCTTCGTCCTCGGCGGCGGCTTCTGGGACAAGATCCGGGCGCTGTCCGTGCGGAAGGCGAGCGCCGTCTTCCCGGATTGAGTCTGGCAAATGCCGGACTGATCTTGATCTTGCCACTCACCCGATGCCGTTGGTTCTCCGCCTACTGCTCACCGATGACGACGAGTTCGTCGAGTCCGTGGGGATCATCGAACTCCGGGCCCAGACCGTTGGGCATCGAAACGAAAAGGCTCCTGTCCAGGCAAGCGTCGAACTCCGCGATCACGGGGTTGGCACGGACGGGCGTATCGAGACCGAGAATGAATGCCGCGAGTTCGCGGCGCGAGATGTCGACGTGCGTTGCCGCTGGCGCTGCGGCCGTCGCCAGAACGACAACGCCGTTGCGCAGCTCCACCTGCCGCAGTTCGGCTTCTCCCTCGATCCTCAGCGTGAAGGCGACCCGTTTGTCCTCGGCCTTGCGCGGGTCGACCAGATAGCGGAGGAGCTCGAGGGTTGAATCGGCGGGCGCTGCTTCCAGATCCTCGACCGAGGGGGTTCCGAGCGCTGCGCGAATGACATCGAGCGACACGGGCTTGCCCACGGCAAGGAGTCGCCCTTCAATCTGAAGCGCTTCGGTTATGTACCAGCCGCGCGCATTGGCGGAGCTGGTCAATTGCCCGAGCGCGCGCGCAGCCCCCGCTCGGCTCTGTTGGGCGGAGGCATCCTTTGGATCGAGCCGGAGCAGCATCGAGGTCAGCCGCAGTGCCCATTGCCAGTTGTTGATGCCTCCCTGCTCAACAGCGGAGGCGGCTGCCCGCCGAACGGAGTCCGCTCCGCCCGACATTGCGACGGTTCTTGCCGCCTCCTCGCGGAGCGACAACGGATTGATGTCGTAGACGTCGTGGCCGAACCAGCCGACGGTACCGCTGTAGACCTGCCGGACATGGCTCTCGACCTGACCGTAGGTTTCCCAGTCGCCGCGCTGGTGCTCGGGTAGGTAGACGTTTTCTGCCGCTTCGCGGCCGTCCAACCCGCGGGCGATCATCCGCAGGGTCTGATCGTGGATCAACCGCACCTGATCGGCGGAACGCTGGATCGCTGCCTTCACCGCATCGGCGCCGATGACCGCGGCGGCGTGGAGGTCGAGCAGGATCTCGGCGTCCCGCGACTCCATCCACCGGGTATCCTCGACGAAGGCAAGGGGCGAACGGAACGGTCCGCCGCGAAGACTGAAGACGTTGAAGATGAAGCCGGGGACCATGAAGTTGGAAATGAGGGTCCGGCGCCTTGGAAAATAGAAGCCGACGCTGTCGCTCGTGTCCGATCGGTTCGGCGCGACCTCCACCTCCTCGCCGGCGATCGTGAGGTTCATGATCTTGCCGTTTTCGAACAACCGGGTGGGCGGGCGATAGCTGGATTCCGCAATCAGCTTCTCCGGCATGAATCGCATGGCATTCGGGAACGCGTCGGGGCCTTCCGCGGGGTGGAATACGCCGAACTGGGCGATCGCGCGGGTCCGGTAGAAGCCACTCTTGATGCTGACGCCGGTCGAGGCGGTCCGGTTGGCGTCGAGCCACTCGTGCCCCCAGATCTCCGTACCCTCGTCCATCCACGCATCCGTGCCGTCGGCATAGTGCCAATGGGTGAGAAGAATGGCGGCGACCTTGATCGGCTTCCCGACCGCCCTTTCGAGATGCTCGCGCATCTCGGCCGCGGCCCGGGTGGAGTCTCCCGTGTCGACGATGATCCAGCCGTCCGGGGCGTCGATCGCCATGCTGTGGCCGAGGGCCCAGCCGCTCAGCAGATAGACGCCGTCGGCAACACGAGCAGCCATCTTCTCGGTGGCGCCCAACCGGATATTGGCATCGATCGCCGCCTGGGTCGCCACCGCTCCGTTTGGCGCGGTGGCCGATTCAACCCGGAGAGAAGGGCTGTGCCAGGACGGCCCGTCCAACCCTGGAGTCGCCTCTTCGGCGCCAGCCTCGCCCCGAAACGCAACGCTACCCGCCGCGGCCAGAGCCACTCCAGCCGCCGGAATCCCTTCCAGGAACCGTCGTCTCGTCGTCATGGTTCTCCTCCTCGAGCCGCTTGGCGGGCCCTTCTTTGCCGACAGAGAGGTGCGGTCGGCCCTGATCGGCCGCCCGCCCTTCAGTCCCGCAACGCCTACTCCGCGATGATCCGCTCCGGCACCGCCTGGTAGGGGTTGGCGTGCGCCACCTCGGTCAGCGCCTTGGTGCCGGGCATGATCTCGAAGCGCGGGTCGAAGTCGACCATCGCCGCGGCGAGCTTGCCGAGGACCGTGACATCGCCTTCGACCTTGGCGGTGCCCTCGGCGATCTGCGCCTCGAGCGTCTTCAGGCCCATCATGGTCTGCTCGAGGTCCGAGCGGTTGATGGTCAGCGTCAGGTCCGGGTTCGGCGCCTGGAATCCGGCGATGTTGGTCAGCGTCGCATTCTCGAGTTCGACGATGAACTTCTCGCCGTTGTCCGGCGTCACGAGGTTGATCGTGAACCGCAGGCCCTCGACCATGCGGCTGTCCATGCGAATGCCGAGGAAGTTGAGGAACAGCTCCGTCGACATTGCCCGGATCACGTCCGGGCTCGATGAATCGGCGGTCTCGCCCTGCGGAATGCCGGTACGGAGTTCGTAGGCGGCGGCAAGGAAGCTGTTCCGGAGCCCCGGATTCTCCTGCTGGTAGCCGATCTGCTCGAAGATGTCGGCGAGCAGGTCCCTGGCTGCGGCGTTGTCCGGCTCGGCCTCCACCAGCTTGTTCACGATCTCGGTCGCGAGCAGGTACTGGCCCGCGTCATGCAGTTCCCGGCCGCGGGCGAGGATCTTCTCCGAGCCGCCCATCATCTCGACGTAGAGCGGCGCCGAATCCTCAGGCGAAAGCGGGATCAGCGTCGCGGGATTGCAGTCCCAGAAGCCGAGATAGCGCTGGATGACGCCGCGGCTGTTGTGCTGCTGCGAGCCGTGATAGCCGCGGCAGTGCCACTTCTCGAGGATGCTCGGCGGCAGGGTGTAGATGTTGTGGATCTGGTTGATGGTCACGCCCTGGTTGGCGAGGTGGAGCACCTGGTTGTTCATGTGCGCATAGAGGTCGCGCTGGTCGCGCAGCACCTCCTGGATGCGCGCGTTGCCCCAGCGCGGCCAGTGGTGCGAGGCGAACATCACCTCCGCCTCGAGGCCGAAGCGGTAGAGCGACTCGCTGATGTATTTCGACCAGCGCAGGGGATCGCGCACCTGAGCGCCGCGCAGCGTGTAGATGTTGTGGAGGGTAGCGGTGACGTTCTCCGCCATCCACAGCGCCTTGAGGTCCGGGATGTAGGTGTTCATCTCCCGCGGCGCCTCGGTGTTCGGCGTGTTCTGGAAAATCATCCGCACGCCGTCGACCTCGAACTCCTCGATCGCTTCCGAGACGGAGCGCGTCGGCGCGATCAGCCCCGGCGTTCCCGCCGACACGCCCTGTCCGAGGCCCTGGCCGACATATCCATGCGGGCTTGCCGGAAGGAGCAGGCCGTACTGGTAGAACAGCCGGCGGTTCATGGCGTTGCCGGCATAGACGTTTTCAGAGACGGTGAAGTCCATGAAGTCGGCCGGAGCGATGATCGGCACCTTGCCGGAGGCGATGTCCTCGTCCGTCAGCCCCAGCCCGCGCACGCCGCCCCAGTGGTCGCCATGGGTATGCGAGTAGATCACGGCCGAGACCGGCAGGCCCTCGCCGACATGCTCCTGGAACAGCTTCCAGGCGGCCCGGACCGGTTCGGCGGTGACCAGCGGGTCGAAGACGATCCAGCCGGTCTTGCCGCGGATGAAGGTGATGTCCGAAAGGTCGACGCCGCGCACCTGGTAGATGCCCGGGATGACCTCGTAGAGGCCGTAATTGTTGTTGAGGCGGGACTGGCGGAGCAGCGACGCATGGATGCTGTCGAAGTCCCGGTCCTCGTTGAGGAACTGGAAGCGCTCCATGTCCCAGGCGACGTGGCCGGCGTCGGCCATGATCTTGAGGTCGGGCATCGGCGCGATGAACCCGCGCGCGAGTTCCTCGAAGTCGCGCTGGTCGGCGAACGGGAGGGTTTCCTTCGCCCGCTGCAGCGCCTCGATGGTGAACTTCGACGGCGCCTTGCCCTTCGGATGGAAGTGTCCCTCGAGCGGGGCCGCGGCCTCCTGGGCCAATGCGGGGCTCTCGCCAAGGAACACGTTCCCGGCGACGGCGAAGGCCGCACCGGCGGCCGGCAGTGTTCCAATGAATTCGCGTCTGGTCGGCACTTGACTTCTCCCATGAACGGTTGCGGGCGGTGCATGCGCTCCGGCCCCGTGGCACTGATCCCAGGCCCCCGCTGTTCGGCCGGACATTACTGCCCGGCCGATGTGCCCTTTGATTGATTTGGCGCAATTCGCCGTATCTGCGATGGTCGCATTTCAACAGTCGTGCCCGGATCGTCCGAACCGCCATGAATTCGGCAGACTTCTCGATCCTTGCCGGGGCCGGATGGCTCGCCGGCCAGCCTGATGCCTTCCGCACCTGGGCCGCGCGCGCCGGGCGCTGGCGGGGTTTCGCGCGGGGCCAGACGCTCTACCAGTTCGGCGACGCCCCCGACGGCCTCTATGGGCTCGCCTCCGGCATCCTCGAGATCCAGGTCCCGCTCAACGCCGACGAGCAGATCACGATCCACCGCGCCGAGCCGGGCTTCTGGATCGGCGAATCGGCGCTCCTGGCGCGCACGTCGCGCTCGATCACCGTGGTCGCGGCGGTGGCGAGCCGCGTATTCTTCATTCCTGCGGCGGCGATGCGCGCACTCCTCGAGGAGGAGCCGGCCTACTGGTACTGCTTCTTCGAACTCAGCCACATCAACGCCACCCGGGCGGTGGCGACGCTGGCGGAGGTCTTCTCCCGCTCGCCGCAGGAACGGCTCGCCCGGATGCTGCTGCGCCTCGCAGATGCGCAAGGCAGGGTCAACGCGACGCAGGAGGATCTCTCCCGCCTGATCGGCATGACCCGCTCGTCGCTCCGGCGCATCCTGGCCGAGCTGATCGACAGCGGCGCGGTCGAGACCGGCTACCGGAACCTCCGGATCGTCGACCGCGCCGGTCTCCAGAGCCTCATCGAGGGGCACTGACCGCGGTCGCCTTTCGCCGCAACCGGCCCTCTGCTAAAGCCTGATGCAGAACGAAGTGGAGGCGCGACCGATGTTCCCGAAGCCGATTCTCGACCTCAAGCCGAACACCTATGCCTTCGAGGTCAACCCGCTGATCAAGCCGACGGGCTTCCGCGAGTACGACGCGCGCTGGTGGTATGGCGTGCCGTCCTCCGACAAGCTGCCGGACCTCAATCTGATGGGCGTCACCGCCCTCGGCATGGGGATCGGCACCTATCTCGGCGAGTCGGGCATCCCCCGGGAGATCGTGACCGGCCACGACTATCGGGCCTATTCCATGGCCATCAAGACGGCGCTGATCACCGGCCTGATGGCCTCCGGCTGCCGGGTCTACGACATCGGCCTCGCCATGACGCCGATGGCCTATTTCGCGCAGTTCAACCTCGACGTCCCCGCCGTCGCCATGGTCACCGCCTCGCACAACGAGAACGGCTGGACGGGGGTGAAGATGGGCTCGCGCCGGCCGATCACCTTCGGTCCGGACGAGATCGGGCGGCTCAAGGATATCGTCCTCAACAGCGCCTTCGACCTCAAGGGTGGCGGCTCCTATGTTTTCGTCGAGAACTTTCCCGAGCGCTATATCTCCGACCTCACGGCGCGGCCGAAGTTCAAGCGGAAGATGCGCGTGGTGGCGGCCTGCGGCAACGGTACCGCGGGCGCTTTCGCGCCGACGGTGCTGGAGCGGCTCGGCGCCGAGGTGATCCCGCTGGACACCACGCTCGACTACAACTTCCCGCGATACAATCCGAACCCCGAGGACATGGAGATGCTCCACGCCATCGCCCATGCGGTGAAGGAGCACAAGGCGGATATCGGCCTCGGCTTCGACGGCGACGGCGACCGTTGCGGCGTGATCGACGACACCGGCGACGAGATCTTCGCCGACAAGGTCGGCGTGATGCTGGCCCGCGACCTCTCCGCCATCCACAAGGGCGCGACCTTCGTCGTCGACGTGAAGTCGACCGGCCTCTACGCCACCGATCCGGTGCTGAAGGCCAACGAGGTCAGGCCCGACTACTGGAAGACGGGCCACTCCTACATCAAGCGGCGGGTCAACGAGCTCAATGCGCTGGCCGGCTTCGAGAAGTCCGGCCACTATTTCTTCAATGCCCCGATCGGCCGCGGCTATGACGACGGCGTCGTCTCCGCGATCGCCATCCTCGACATGCTCGACCGCAGTCCCGGAAAGACGATGGCCGACCTCAAGAACGCGCTCCCCAAGACCTGGGGCTCGCCGACCATGGCGGCGCACTGTGCCGACGAGACCAAATACGGCATCGCCGACGCGGTCCGCGACAAGTTCATCGCCATGAAGGAGAAGGGCGTGACGATCGAAGGCGGCCACGCCATTGCCGACCTCGTCACCGTGAACGGCGTCCGTGTCGTTGCCGACGACGGCAGCTGGGGCCTGGTCCGCGCATCGTCCAACAAGCCCGAACTGGTGGTCGTGGTCGAAAGTCCGGTGTCCGAGGCCCGCATGCGCGAGATGTTCAAGGTCGTCGATTCGGCGATTCGGGAGCACCCGGAGGTCGGCGACTACAATCAGACGATTTGAGGCGCCTGCTCCTCGGAATTTGGCCTGTTCATTGGCCTCTCCGTCTCTTATTGTACGATGATTGACGGGGGGAGGCCCATTCACATGACTGACAGGCGTGTTTTCGGCCGGCTGCCGGACGGCTCGGCAGTGGAGGAAGTGACAATCGCTGCGGGCGATCTCAGCGCGAGGATCATCACCGTCGGCGCGATCGTAAGGGACGTCCGTCTCGCCGGAGCCGACCATCCGCTGGTGCTCGGCTTCGACGACCTCGACGGCTATATGCACCATTCGCCCTATTTCGGCGCGGTGGTCGGCCGCTTCGCCAACCGCATCGGCCATGGCCGTTTCGCCCTCGACGGGAAGGACTACCAACTCGCGGTGAACGAGCGCGACCGCACCCAGCTCCATGGCGGGCCCGACGGCTTCGGCCGGCGGAACTGGCGGATCGTCGACCTCGGCGCCGACAGCGTCACGCTCGCCCTGACCAGCCCGGACGGCGACCAGGGCTATCCCGGCACGCTCGAGGCCACCTGCCGCTACACGATCGAGGCCCCGTCGACGCTCCGTTTCGATGCCGAGGCGACCAGCGACGCGCCAACCCTCGTCAATCTCGCGCAGCACAGCTACTTCAACCTCGACGGCTCGCCGGACATCCTCGATCATCGCGTCCGGATCGACGCCGACGCCTACACCCCGACCGACGAGTACCTCGTCCCCACCGGCGAGATCCGCGCCGTGGACGGCACCGGCTTCGACCGCCGGACGCTTGCGCCGATCCGCCTGATGCAGGACGGCAAGCGCTTCGCCTACGACATCAACCTCGTCGTCGCGCGGGAGAAAGCCGCCGAGCCCCGCCACCAGGCCCGGCTTGAAGGACAACGCGGCATCGCCCTCGACGTCTGGTCGACCGAGCCCGGCGTCCAGTTCTACGATGGCGCCTACGTCAAGGTCGCCGCGCCCGGCCTCGACGGCCGGCGCTACGGGACGAACGCCGGCTGCTGCTTCGAGCCGCAGCTCTTCCCCGACGCCCCCAACCACCCCGAATTTCCGAGCGCGGTCCTCCGGCCCGGCGAGACTTACCGGCAGACCACCCGCTTCGCCTTTTCACGGACGTAGCGGGCGCTGCTTCGCCGGCCGTGCATCCATCCTTCGCCAGGGAAAACAAATCTTATCCCCGTTTGGGAATCCTGGCTGATACTGCGCGTGTCCTGCCCGCGAGGGGTCGCCGTCCGGAGGCGAACATTCGGCGGGGCGGGATGCGGCGTACCCTGCTGGCGGCCTCGCAAGCTGTCCACCGGGGGGCTCCGGCCGGGACCGTGGGGCACTACGACCCTGCCGCCCGGAGGCTTAAGGCGGGAAACCGCCGAAGACGCCTGGCCGGAGACCTGCTCAAATCGCCGCGGCGGGCGATCGCTGAGCGCCCAAACACCGGACTACCCGGACTGGCGTGACGCGAGCGCCCGCCAACCCCCTCGATTTCTGAGGGGACCGAGACCAGGAAATGCCCATGTCCCGGCCCGAATACGGGCGCGGCAAGGAGGAGTCATGACTGAGGGCTGCCACGGAGCTTGGTGGATGAGGGCTTGCGCTGCCACGCGCGGGTCGCGCTCCGCCGTCTGCCGATCCAGCCTTCACGAGGCCGCCCGCTTCGGGCAGGATGGCGGCCGTCGTTTCCCTCTAGTTTGATCCGGCCCGGCATGACCCTCCTTTCACGCGTACTCGGCGGCCTGGTGGCCGTCGCCCTCATCCTCCCCCTGGCGGTCCCGCCCGCGTTCGCCGCCTGGCGCGACGACGTCAAGGTCCTCCGCGTCGGGATTCTCGGCGGAACCGACCCCGCCTACCGCCTCGCCACGCTCGAGCCGTTCCGGGTCTACCTTCAGGACAAGACCGGCGTGCCGGTCGAGATCGTGCCAGCCGCGACCTATGACGCCCTGATCGATGCCCAGGCCGGCGGCCAGGTCGACTATGCGATCTACAGCGCCACCGCCTATGCGACCGCCGTGGTCAAGTGCGAATGCGTCGAGGCGTTTGCCGCCCCCGTGGCCGCCGACGGGTCGCTGGGCTTCTACGCGATCCTGGTGGCGCGCGCCGGCGACAGCATCGCCGACCTCGCCGACGCCGACGGCAAGCGCCTCGGGCTCGGTCCGGCCGACTCGGTCGCGGGAAGCATCATCCCCCGTCACGCCTTCGCCGCCGACGGGATCGATCCGGATGCGTATTTCCTCGGCGTCACCGAGTTCCCCACGCCGGAGTCCGCGGTCAAGGCCATGCTCCGCGGCGAAGTCGATCTCGCCGCCGCCTGGTCGAGCCTCACCGGCAGCGAATTGCTTGGCTATTCCTTCGGGACCCTCAACCGGCTGGTCGCCGAAGGCATGTTGGGGATGGAGCGTATTCGGATCGTCTGGCAGTCGCGGCTGATCCCGTTTGGGCCGCACGCGATCCGAAACACCCTGCCGTCGGAGCTAAAGGCCATCCTCTCCGGCGCGCTCTTGTCGATGGCGCGGGAGGACCCCGAGGCGCTCGACGCGGTCGACCGGCTCGGCTTCGGCGGCGGCGGCTTCGCAAGTCCCGACCAAAGCCTCTATGCCCTGGTCATTGAACTCGTCTCGCCGCCACCGGAAAGCAATTGAGCCGTCATCAGCCCCCAAAGGGGGCCCAGCCCACCGTCTCACATCCTCAATGAATGCTTGCCGCAGATGGTAAACGAAGCGAAAACACAAGGCGGAACGGGGCCAAAGGCTATTGATTACAATCTGAACCAATACTTACGAAAGCTTTATCATTAATAGATCGTAATCTTTCACGGCAATTTATATGGTTTTGCATTAACTCACCTGCAGGAAGTTTTCCGTATCTCTGAGGGGGTCACAGCCGCAAAGAACAAGCGCGGCGGATGGAACCACCGTTGACAGGAGTGCGGACATGAAGACCCCGTTTTCCAGGCCAGGCCGCTCCGGCGCGACCGCCATCGAATACGGGTTGATCGCGTCTCTCATCGGCGTCGCCATCGTGCTCGGTGCCGCCACCCTTGGCGGCAAAATCAGCGCCGCCCTCGACGGCGTATCGGTCCACCAGCCCGCTGCAAACGAGGCAATGGCCGAGAACGGACGCGGCGGATAGGCGCCTTCCACGCGGCGAGACCTGGTCGATTCGGCCCGCTGTTCCCTTCGCCCCTTCTGCGGCATGATCCGGCGCCCCTGACTCAACGGAGATTCCATGCCGGATTGCCTGATCGGAGCGGACGCCGCTCCCGACGCCATCCCCGTCCACGCTCTGTCCCCCGAAACGCTTGGTGCATACCTCGAGGGCGAAGGCGTAGGCATCGCCGACTTCGTCCGCAGCGCCGGCTTCAAGGCGACGGCGGGGTCGCTGCTCGCCGCCCCCGGCAAAAATGGCGTCGGCTGCGTGCTGTTCGGCCTCGGCAAGGAGGCGGACAGGCCGCCGCTCCTGCCCGGCCGGCTGGCGACGGCCCTTCCCGCCGGCGACTTCGCCCTTGCCGGCGGCTTCCCGGACACCGGCCTTGCCACCCTCGCCTTCGCCCTTGGCGCCTACCGCTACACCCGCTACCGCGAACGGGACCGTGGCGCATGCCTGGCGATCGGAGGCGGCGCAGCGAGCGACCGCACCATCCGCATCGCCGATGGCGTCTACCTCGCCCGCGATCTCATCAACACCCCGGCCAATGCGATGGGGCCGGCCGAATTGTCGCTCGCGGCGGAGGACCTTGCCGCCCGTCACGGCGCCGCGGTCGCGGTGACGCAGGGCGATGCGCTCGCCGATGGCTTCCCGCTGATCCATGCGGTCGGGGCGGCGGCAACCCCGTCGCGCGCCCCGCGCCTCATCGACCTCGCCTGGGGGGACCCGGCCGCGCCGAAGGTGACGCTGGTGGGGAAAGGCGTCTGCTTCGACACGGGCGGCCTCGACATCAAGCCGTCCTCCGGCATGCTCCTGATGAAGAAGGACATGGGCGGCGCCGCCAACGTGCTCGGCCTCGCCCACATGATCATGGATGCCGGGCTCAAGGTCCGGCTCCGCGTCCTCATTCCGGCGGTTGAGAACGCCATCTCCGGCGCGGCCTTCCGCCCCGGCGACATTTTCCGGAGCCGGACGGGGCTCACGGTCGAGATCGGCAACACCGACGCCGAGGGCCGCCTCGTGCTCGCCGACGCCTTGGCGCTCGCCGCGGAGGAGGAGCCGGCGCTGCTCATCGACATGGCGACGCTGACCGGGGCGGCCCGGGTCGCCCTCGGGCCGGAGGTGGTCCCCGTCTACACCCGCGACGATGCGCTTGCCGCCGACCTCGCCCGGCACGCCGCCCTCGTTGCCGATCCGGTGTGGCGGATGCCGCTCTGGCGGCCTTATCTCGCGATGCTCGATTCGAAGATTGCCGACATCAACAATGCCGGCTCGACTCCGTTCGCCGGCTCGATCACGGCGGCCTTGTTCCTCTCCCGTTTCGTGCCCGACGGCCAGTCCTGGCTGCATGCCGACATCTATGCCTGGAACCCGTCCGAGAAGCCCGGCCGGCCGGAGGGCGGCGAGGCACAGGCCATCCGCGCGCTCTATTCGCTCTTCGAGGACCGCTACGGCGCTTGAAGACTGGCGTTGACCCGGCTTAAATAGTACGGGGCCGTAACGATTTCCGGGAACGCCGATGCCGCTGGAGTTCAGGCCGAGCCAGGCGCTGCGCCTCTGGCGGGACGTGACCTTCGACCTTGTCCGCGATGGCCAGCCCGACCTGTCCGCCCGGCAGCTTGCGGTGCTCCTGACCGTCTATCTCGAACCACCGCCCCACACCGTGCGCGGACTGGCGGAGAAGCTCGGCGTCACCAAGCCGGTCATCACCCGCGCCCTCGATTCCATGGGCAGGCTCGGGCTCGTCACACGGAAGCGCGACGAGAACGACCGGCGGAACGTGCTCGTCCAGCGGACGGTCAAGGGCGCGCTCGCGGTCGAAGGGCTGGGCGACGCGATCGTCGGGCGCTACCGGGAACTGCCGCTCTAGGCGCGGCGTCCCGGCGGAACCAGGACGCGGCGCAGGACGTTACTCGTCGCTCCGAACCGCCCGGCGAGATCGCACGCCCCGCGCGCGACTTCGGGATTGGGGGTGGTGGGTGAACGTCGAGCAGCTTCTTTCCGTAGGCCTCATCATCGCGATGATGGCTGTCTTCGTATGGGGTCGCTTCCGCTACGACCTCGTGGCGGTCGGCGCTCTGCTGGCCGGCCTCGCCGTCGGCATCGTCCCGCTCGACGCCGCGTTCACCGGCTTCAGCAACGACATCGTCATCATCGTCGGCGCCGCGCTCCTCGTCAGCGCCGGGGTGGCGCGATCGGGCATCACCGAATACGCGATCAAGCGCCTGGCGCCGAACCTCAAGGGCGTGCGCGCCCAGCTCACGGTGCTGGTGGTGGTGGTCGGCGTGATGTCGGCCTTCATCAAGAACATCGGCGCGCTCGCGATCATGATCCCGATCGCCTTCCAGTTCGCCGAGCGCTCGAAGGTTTCGGCCTCGGTATTCCTGATGCCCATGGCCTTCGCCTCGCTTCTCGGCGGCATCACGACGCTGGTCGGCACCTCGCCCAACATCGTGGTGGCGGGCGTGCGCGAGGAACTCGGCGGCGAGCCGTTCGGGATGTTCGATTTCGCGCCGGTCGGGCTCGCGATCGCCGCCGCCGGCTTCGTCTTCCTGGTCTTCTTCTACTGGCTGGTGCCGGAGCGGAAGCGCGAGAGCGGCGACATGCACGAAGCTCTCGACATCAAGAACTACCTCTCCGAGGCAAACGTGACGGCCGAGTCGAAGATCCTCGGCAAGACGATCGCCGACCTTTTCAACCTCGCCAAGGGCAGCGTCGCCGTCACCTCGATCCTTCGCGGCAATGTCCGTCTGGCGCCGCTTCCCGACGCGACGTTGAAGGAAGGCGACCTGCTCCTCATCGAAGGCGACCCCACCGCACTCGATGGGCTGGTCGCGCAGGCCGGACTGAGCGTGACCGGCGACCGGCCCGCCCTGGACGGCGACAGCGTCGATTCGATCGAAGCGGTGATCGGCGCCGGGTCCAGCCTCATCGGCTGGTCGGCGCAGTCCCTCGGACTGTTCGACCGCCTCCACGTCAACCTGCTCGCGATCAGCCGCAAGGGCCAGCGGCTCTCCGGCAGGCCCGGCACCATTCCCCTCGAGCTCGGCGACATCATCATCGTCCAGGGCGACCGCGGTTCGCTGCCCGAGCTTCTTCGCGACCTCGGCTGCCTGCCGCTCGCCGAGCGGCCGATCCTCCTCGGCAACGTCCGGCGCGGGCTGGTTCCAGTTCTCATCCTCACCGTCGCCGTGGCGGCCACGGCGACCGGCACGGTTCCCGTCGCCGTCGCCTTCTTTGCCGCCGCGGCGGCCATGGTGCTGTTCGGCGTCGTCCCGGTGAGGGAGGCCTATGCCTCCCTCGACGGCCCGATCCTGGTGATGCTCGCCGCGCTCATCCCGGTGAGCGAGAGCCTGCAGCGGACCGGCGCCACCGACGTGATCGCCGGGGTGCTGGCCGAGGCCGGCGCGATGCTGCCGGCCTATGGCGCGATTGCCCTGATCCTGGTGGCGGCGATGGCGGTGACACCGTTCCTGAACAACGCCGCGACCGTGCTGGTGATGGCCCCGATCGCGGCGACCTTCGCGACCAGCCTCGACCTTCGGCCGGAGGCCTTCCTGATGGCGGTGGCGATCGGCGCGGGGTGCGACTTCCTCACCCCTATCGGCCATCAGTGCAACACGCTGGTGATGGGCCCCGGCGGCTATCGCTTCAGCGACTACCCGCGGCTCGGCGCGCCGCTCTCGATCATCGTCGTCGTCGTCGCGGTGCCGATGCTGCTGCTGGTCTGGCCGCCGTAGGCGCTACACCCCGTTGCCGAGATACCCGCCCTTCCTGAGCTGCTCCACGATGCGGTCGGCGAGTTCGTCCGCGCCGGCCGCCGTCGTGTCGAGCCTGACGTCCGGCTTGAGCGGCGGCTCGTAGGGCGAGTCGATGCCGGTGAAATGCTTGATCTCGCCGGCCCGCGCCTTCTTGTAGAGGCCCTTCGGATCGCGCTCCTCGACCACCTCGAGCGGCGCATCGACGAAGATCTCGAGGAACTCGCCCTCGCCCACCATGTCGCGCGCCATGCCGCGCTCGGAGCGGAACGGCGAGATGAACGAGACCAGCACGATCAGCCCGGCGTCGATGAAGAGCTTCGCCGTCTCGGCGACGCGGCGGATGTTCTCCACCCGGTCGGCGTCGGTGAAGCCGAGGTCGCGGTTCAACCCGTGGCGGACGTTATCGCCGTCGAGCATGTAGGTGTGGCGGCCCATCAGGTGGAGTTTCGATTCCACGAGATTGGCGATCGTCGACTTGCCGGCGCCCGAGAGGCCGGTGAACCACAGCACGACCGGCTTCTGGCCCTTGAGATTGGCGCGCGCCTGGCGGTCGATATTGATCGCCTGCCAGTGGATGTTCGTGGCTCGCCGCAGCCCGAACAGGATCATGCCCGCCGCCACGGTCGCGTTGGTGAAGCGGTCGATGAGAATGAAGGAACCCGTGGTCTTGTTCTCGTCGTAGAGGTCGAAGGCGATCGGCTCCGACAGGGAGAGATTGACGAGGCCGATGTCGTTGAGGCCGAGCGTCTTGGCCGCGAGCGGCTTGAAGGACTCGATGTCGACCTGGTGCTTGAGGTCGCTGACCGCGGCGCCGACGGTACGGGTCCCCGACTTGAGCAGATAGGGCCGGCCGGGAAGGAGCGGCTCCTCGCTCATCCAGATCAGATGCGCGGCGAGCTGGTCCGAGACCTCCGGGCGGTGTGCGGGCGCGGCGAGAATGTCGCCGCGCGAGGCGTCGATCTCGGTGTCGAGGGTGATGGTGACGCTGGTGCCGCTGTCGGCCCGCTCACGGTCGCCGTCGAGGGTGACGACCCGTGCCACCCGCGCCTGTTGCCCGGTCCGCGCCACGACCACGGTGTCGCCGGGATGGACATTGCCGGACGCAACGGTGCCGGCATAGCCGCGAAAGGCCGCATTGGGCCGGTTGACCCACTGGACGGGAAACCGGAACGGCTTCAGCCCGCTCCCGTCCTCGACCTTGACCGTCTCGAGATGGCCGAGGAGCGTCTGCCCGCCATACCAGGGCGTGTTCGCGCTCCTGTCGATGACGTTGTCGCCGAAGCGTGCGGAGAGCGGGATGGTGACGATCGACTCGAACTTGAACTGCGCGGCGAACTCGGCGAACGCGTTCCGGATATCGACGAAACGCTCCTCGTCGAAGCCGATCAGGTCGATCTTGTTGACCGCGAGCACCACATTCCGGATGCCGAGGAGCGACACGATGAAGGCGTGGCGCCGGGTCTGGGTGAGGATGCCCTGCTGCGCATCGACCAGGAGCACCGCGAGGTCGGAGTGCGACGCGCCGGTCGCCATGTTGCGGGTGTACTGCTCGTGGCCGGGCGTATCGGCGACGATGAAGCGCCGCCGGTCGGTGGCGAAGTAGCGATAGGCGACGTCGATGGTGATGCCCTGCTCGCGCTCGGCGACGAGGCCGTCGACCAGGAGCGCGAAGTCGATATCGCCGTCGGTGGTGCCGAACTTCTTCGAGTCGGACTGGAGCGTCGCGAGCTGGTCCTCGAACAGCTTCTTCGAATCGTAGAGGAGCCGCCCGATCAGCGTCGACTTGCCGTCGTCGACGCTGCCGCAGGTGAGGAAGCGAAGCAGGTCCTTGCCTTCGTTGTCGGCGAGGAACGCGGCGAAGGCGTCGGTTTCCGCGAGACTGTGCGCCATCAGAAGTAACCCTCGCGCTTCTTCATTTCCATTGCGCCGACCTCGTCATGGTCGATGAGGCGGCCCTGCCGTTCGGAGGTCCGGGCGACGAACATCTCGCCGACGATCGCCGACAGCGTCGCCGCGTCCGAATCGATCGCCGCGGTGAGCGGGTAGCAGCCGAGGGTGCGGAACCGCACGCGCCGCATCTCCGGCGTCTCGCCGTCCTGGAGCTTCATGCGGTCGTCGTCGACCATGATGAGCTGGCCGCCGCGGGTGACCACCGGCCGCTCGGCGGCGAAGTAGAGCGGCACAATGTCGATGCCCTCGGCGAGGATGTACTGCCAGATGTCCAGTTCGGTCCAGTTCGACAGCGGGAAGACGCGGATCGATTCGCCCGGCTTGACCCGCGTGTTGAACAGCGACCACAGCTCGGGGCGCTGGTTCTTCGGGTCCCAGGCGTGGCTGGCGGAGCGGAACGAGAAGATGCGCTCCTTGGCCCGGCTCTTCTCCTCGTCGCGACGCGCGCCGCCGAAGGCCGCGTCGTACTTGCCGAGGTCGAGCGCCTGCTTCAGCGCCTCGGTCTTCATCACCTGGGTGTAATAGGACGACCCGTGGTCGAACGGGTTGACCCCGCGTTCGGCGCCGTCGAGGTTGGTGTGGACGATCAGGTCCAGCCCGTATTTCTTCGCCGTCTCGTCACGGAACTGCACCATCTCGCGGAACTTCCATGTCGTGTCGACATGGAGGAACGGAAACGGCGGCAGCGCCGGGAAGAACGCCTTCCGGGCGAGGTGAAGCATCACCGAGGAGTCCTTGCCGATCGAATAGAGCATCACCGGGCGCTCGAAATTCGCCACCACCTCGCGCATGATGAAGATGGCTTCGGCTTCGAGCCGCTGGAGGTGCGGCAGAGGCTGGTTCATCGGCTAAGCGTCCCTCAGGTTTTCGCGGCCGGACCCTAACCATAGACACGGGCGCCGCTCAAGCACGGAAAGCCTTCAAAACGGGCTTCCGGCGTGGCCGATTGGCGCGGTTCCGGCGGGATGTGGAATGGCTTTGCGGGACTGTGGCTGCGCTTCGCTGGCGGAGGCCTATCCCCGAGCCTGAACCCGTTTGCTGACCTGCTGGGCCAACTCCTGAATCTTGTCCAGGTCCACGAGCAAACGCTCCTGGGATGCGGGCTGGGGCTTTGCCTCCTGGGTCTTGCGGCTCCCGAACAAGGTGACGGCGAAGACGAGTGCGGCCAGCGTGGAGGCCAAGCCAAGGATCACGACGAAGGCGACGTCAGCATTCATTCCCGGAGCCTCCCGAGGGCCACCCGCACCGCCATATGTAGGATAAGCGAGCCAAGGAGCCAACCGGCCGAAATGACGAATGTCGTGGGGCGAATCTCCCCGGAACCCGACATGACCCCCTGAAGCGGCGTGATCACACCCACCACAAGGAAGCCCAGAGACGCCGTGTTGAGCCAAGTAGCACCGTACTTGACCCGCTCACTATGGACGAGATGCGGCATTCCATGGTCCGACGCAAGGTTGCAGCCAAGCTACGCTACATAGCGCAAGTAACAGCGCTTTGCACCCCGCTTGCTGGCCTTCGCAGTCCGGTCACACCGACAGGATCGGCACCTTGCCCGCGGCGATGAACCACGGATTGCGGAACGCGGCGGGGCCGTCGGCGCCGTTCGCCCCGTAGAGCAGAGCGCCGCCATCGACCGCCTCGACCGTGCCGCCCGCGGCGCGGAGCACGGCGTCGCCGGCCGCCGTATCCCACTGCATGGTGGTGCCCATGCGCGGGTAGAGGTCGGCCTTGCCCTCGGCGACCAGGCAGAACTTCAGCGACGATCCGGCCGAGACGAGGTCGCCCACCGTGTAGCGGGCGATATACTCATCGGTCTCGGGCGTCCGGTGCGATTTCGAGGCGACGACGTCGATCTTCCCGGGCGGGCTCCGCACCGCGACCACCGTGCGGTCGCCCGGAAACAGGCCCACCGCCCGCCACGCGCCCCGGCCG
>JALHRF010000031.1 GCA_022841545.1 Bauldia sp.
CCGCATCGACACCGCGACGCGCACTTTGCGGGTCGAGGCGACACTGCCCAACGACGCCGACGCGCTCAAGCCCGGCATGGCGATCACCACGGACCTCTCGGTCGTGGGCGAGACACGGCCGTCGGTTCCTTCGCTCGCCATCCAGTGGGATCGCGACGGCTCTTTCGTCTGGAAGCTCGACGGCGACAAGGTCCGTCGCACTGCGGTGCAGATCGTGTCCCGGCGGAGCGGGACGGTGACGATCGCCGGCGATATCGAGGCCGGCGACGAGGTGGTGGTCGAGGGCGTCCTTCGTCTTCGTGAGGGCATGGCGGTGGTCAAGGTCGGCGACACGGCTGCGCCCGAGGCGGCGCCGGCAGCCGAACCCGAGGAGCCCGGTGCCGTGAGCGGGTCCGGTCCCGGCTCGGCGCCGCGCGCCGCGGCCCGCATGCGTGAAGCCGGGTAGGGAGGCGAGCCATGGCCGACTCGAAGCAGGGTGGGAATTCACTGATGAGCGGCGCGGGGTTCGCGGCGCTCTTCGTCAGCCGTCCCGTGCTCGCGATCGTGCTCAACCTGTTGATCGTGGTCGCCGGCGTCGCTGCACTCGGCGGCGTCGAAATTCGCGAACTGCCGAACATCGACCGCCCGGTCATTACCATCCGGACGAACTACGACGGCGCCACCCCGGACACCGTCGACAAGGAGATCACCGCGGTCATCGAGGGCGCGGTATCGCGCACGCCCGGCGTGGTCTCGATCAGCTCGCAGAGCAGCGCGGGGCAGAGCCGGGTCACCATCGAGTTCGACCCCTCGAGCGACCTCAACGCGGCCGCCAACGACCTTCGCGACGCAATCGGCGCGCTGAGGAGCCTGCCCGACGATGCCGACGCGCCGACCATCGTCAAGGCGGACACCAATTCCGACGCCATCATGCGGCTCTCGGTGACGTCGCCGACGATGCCGATCGAACGTCTCACGGCGCTCGTCAACGACCAGATCATCGACCGCCTTGCCGCGGTCGAGGGCGTGGCCGACGTCGAGGTCCGTGGCGACCGCGAGCCGCTGGTCCGCATCATCATCGATCCCGATGCGCTCACCGCCCGCGGCATCGCCGTCAACGACCTGACCGCCGCGCTCGCCAGCGTCACACTCGATGCTCCGGCCGGTCAGGTGTCGGACCAGAACCAGACGCTGCTCGTGCGCGCCGATGCGAGTGCAAAGTCGGCGGAGGAGATCGCGGCGATCGAGATCAACCCGAGCACCCGTGTCGGCGACATCGCCGACGTCGTGTTCGGGCCGGCCGAGCGGAGCACGTCGCTCCGTATGAACGGCGCGACCGGCATCGGTCTCGGCATCGTGCGCCAGGCGGAGTCGAACGTTCTGGAGATTTCGTCCGGCGTACGCGCGGCCGTGGACGAACTCAATGCCTCGCTCCCCGAGGATGTGACCATTCTGGTTACCTCCGACGACGCGGTGTTCATCGATAGCGCGATTCATGCGGTGGTATTCGATCTCGCCCTCGCCACGCTGATCGTGATCGGCATCATCTATGTCTTCCTCCGATCGGTGCGGATCACCTTCATTCCGGCGGTGACCGTGCCGATCGCGCTGATCGGCACGATCGCGGCGATCTACGCCGCGGGCTTCTCGATCAACATCCTGACGCTGCTCGCCCTTGTTCTCGCCACAGGCCTCGTCGTCGACGACGCGATCGTCGTCATCGAGAACATTTCCCGCCAGCGCGCGCTCGGCCTCGGGCCGCGCGCCGCCGCCGTGCTCGGCACGCGGCAGGTGTTCTTCGCGGTGCTCTCGACCACGGTGACGCTCGCCGCCGTGTTCATCCCGATCTCGTTCTTTCCCGGCACGGCCGGCCGGCTCTTCTCCGAGTTCGGCTTCGTGCTCGCCTTTGCCGTTACGCTGTCCGCACTGGTCGCCCTGACGCTGGTGCCGATGCTCGCCTCGCGCTGGATCGGGAGTGGCCATCACGCCCCGAGCCGCAGCCCGATCGGCCGCGCGGTATCCGGGTTAGGCGTCGCGCTGGAGCGGCTCTACGCGCGGCTGCTCGGGGCTGCGCTCCGTGCGCCTCTGGTCGTCATTACCGGCGCGCTTCTGTTCGCCGGGGCGGCGGCGGTCGCCTTTCCGCTTCTCCCCAACCAGCTGACACCGAACGAGGACCGCGGGTTCATCCCGATCTCGATCCGCGCGCCGCAGGGCGCGACGGTCGACTATACCGCCGAGCAGGTCCAGCGGGCCGAGGCGATTGTTCAGGAGTTCCGTGGTCGCGGCGAGATCGTCAACGTCTTCGCCACGGCGCAGGGATTCGGCGGCGGCGGTTTCATGTTCGTCACGCTCGCGCCCTGGGATGAGCGGACGCGCACGCAGCAGGAGATCACCGCGGAACTCAACAGCCGCCTTCAGGAGATCCCGGGCATTTCGGTCACCGCCTTCACGGGCAACAGCCTCGGCATCCGCGGCGGCGGCCAGGGCCTGCAATTCGCCGTGACCGGCCCGGACTACGACCAGATCGCAGACGCCGCGACCGAACTGCTCGAGGTGATGCAGGACGATCCGGCCTACGACACGGTCCGGCTCAACTACGACACCACCCAGCCGCAGCTCTCGATCCGGGTCGACCGCGACCGGGCAGCCGATGTCGGCGTGCCGATCCAGAACATCTCGGCCGTGATCCAGACGCTCCTCGAAGGCCGCGACCTCGGCACCTTCAATATCGGCGACGAGCGTATCGAGATCCGCGCCATGGCGCCGGAGGGAATGATCCAGGACCCCGCCGGGCTCGACCGTATCCAGCTCCGCACCGAGAGCGGTCGGATGGTTCCGCTGTCGTCGCTGGTCAGCTTCGAGGAAGTGGCGGTCGCGCCGAACCTGCAGCGCCAGGACCAGCGCCGCGCCGTGCCGATGTCGGCGACGCTCGGCCCGGAGACCGACCTTCGGCAGGCCATGGACCGCGTCACGGAGATTGCCGCCGACGTGCTGCCGCCCGGCATGGGCATCATCTTCACCGGCGAGGCGAAGGAGCTCGACGCGGCCTCGAGCGGCGTCCTCCAGACTTTCGCTTTCGCGATGCTCGTGGTGCTGCTTGTGCTCGCGGCCCAGTTCGAGAGCTTCGTCAGCGCCGTCATCCTGATTTCCACGGTGCCCCTCGGCCTCGCGGCGGCGGTGTTCGCGATGGTGCTCACCGGCGGCTCGTTGAACATCTACAGCCAGATCGGACTGATATTGCTGGTCGGGCTCATGGCGAAGAACGGCATTCTGATCGTCGAGTTCGCCAACCAGCTTCGCGACCAGGGTCAATCCGTGCGGGAAGCCATCCGCAATGCCAGCATCATCCGGCTCCGCCCGGTGGTGATGACGATGATCGCCACCATTCTTGGCGGCCTGCCTCTGATCCTTGGCAGCGGCGCCGGGTCGGAGGCACGGCAGGCGTTGGGCTGGGTGGTGGTGGGCGGTCTTGCCCTTGCGACCTTCGCCACCCTCTTCGTCACGCCGGTTGTGTTCGACCTGCTCGCCCGCTTCTCGAAGCCGCGCGCGGCCGAGGAGCAGCGCCTCGAGCGCGAACTCGACGAGGCGGCCGGCGCCCCGCGCGGCATGCGCCCGACGGCGGACGAACTCGGCGAGACCGCGCCGTCGACGGTTCCGGCGGAGTGACCGTGATGCTGACCGCTTTCCATGCAGCCGCTGTGGGACTGGCCTGGAACTCCGGTCCTGCGTGCTTCGAGGCTCGCGCTCCGCGCTCGCACCCTCGGGTCGGCGTCCGAGGGCAGGCGCTCGGCATGAGGGGTGGGCGTTGCGTCCATGAAAGTGCGCCGCGCCGGCACGCCCGTGGAGACCGCCAACGTCCTCATCCTGAGCTGCTCGATCGCGCAGGGATCGAGCTTCGAAGGACGCACCCGGGCATCTCCAGGACCCCTTTTCACAAGCGGGCCAGCGGGCCGGGCTGGCATGCGGGCGGTTGGCGCAACGCCACCGTGATCGGGTATCGTCGCCGCGCGGCGTGCTTCGTCACGACGCAGACAGAGTCCCGCTATGCCGTCGCGGAGCCACGGCGCTGGAGCTTCAGTTTGGTGCGATCGAAGGGTCCGGGTGACGGCGACGGGATTGCCCGCGATCAGGCGCGACTGGCTCGGGTCGCCGCCGGCGACGAGGCGGCCTTCGCGGGCATCGTGACGGACGAAACGCCTCGACTGCTCCGCTTTGTGGCGTCGATCCTGGGCTCCGGCCAGGCCGAAGCCGAGGAGATCGTTCAGGAGGCGATGATCCGCCTGTGGCAGCAGGCGGAAACCTGGCAGCCCGACGGCCGTATCTCGACCTGGCTGCATCGCGTCACCTACCGGCTCGCCATCGACGCGCTGCGCCGGCGCCGACCGACGGTCGGGATCGAGACCGTGGAGGACATGCTTGAGGACGGCAGCCCGGAGCCGGTGGCGCAGCTGATCCGGATCGATGACGTGAAGGCGCTCCGCGCTGCGCTCGACAGCCTGCCGGAGCGGCAGCGGACGGCGATTGCGCTCTGCCATTTCCAGGGGCTGGGCCAAGCCCAGGCGGCGGCGGTGATGGAGGTGAGCGAGGCGGCTTACGAGTCGCTCCTCGCACGGGCGAGACGGCGGCTCCGCGCCTTGCTCGCCGAGGAAACATAGGAGGCCCGACATGGCCCATGATCATCACGAACTGGCCGCGGCGATCGACCGCTATGGGGCCGACCTTGCCGCCTGGAACGACCAGACGCTCGCCAATGAGGTCCGCCGCGCGGCGCTTGCCGATCGCGGCTTCCGCGTGCGGCTCGATACGGCAGCGGCGCTCGATGCCGCCTTCACGTCTCTTCGTGACGCGATGGACGCGGAGATGGCCGCGTCGGGCGCGGTCGCGCGGGTGGAGGCCAATGTACTGGCCGCGCTGCCACGGCGCATCAATTCCTGGCGTTGGGGTGTGATTGCGGCGTCCGTGGTGGTCGCCGCAGCGCTTGGTGCGCTCGCCGACGTCACGATTCTTGCGCCCGCCGGCAGCGAGCCGTTTGAAGTGGTGACGCTCGATCCGCTTGTGTTCGGCCCGGCGACAACGGGGGCGCCATGACCACCCTCTCGCTCACGCGCCGGCACGGCGTGCCGTGGCTGTTCATCGGCCTCGCCGCCTCGCTTGCCCTCAATGCCTTCGTCATCGGGGCGCTCGCGACGGATGCCTTCCGCTTTTCGGCGGCCGAGAAGCGGCACGTCAACTTTGAGCTTCGCTGGCTCGAGGAGCGGCTTGCGCCGAACGACTTCGCAGTGGTCGCGGCCGCGGTGGCGTCGGCCCGGCCGGAGGCTGAGCGTCACTTTGCCAGCCTGCGTGCGCTCCGGCAGGAGCTCGGGGAGCTTGCCGCGGCCCCCGAGCCGGATCGAACCGCAATCGATCTGAAGCTGGTCGAGATCAGGGCCGCGCAGAGCGCGATGGTGGCTGGCCTGCAGGCGACAGTCGTCGATTCGCTGCTCAGCCTGCCGGCGCCCGCGCGTGCGACCCTGGTCAACGATTTGGAAACCAACGGAGACTAGACTTCGCTGGGACGCCCCAAACTCGGACGCCCAAGACAGGCGGGGGGAGGTCGTGCCGGCTTCTGCCCTGTCGTCCTTGGCCATCCCCCTATTGGCGCCGACAAAAAACGCGGTCACCCTCGGTCGGTCAGGCAATAACCCGGACTAGGCGCGAGACTCCCCCCTGTTCACCGCACATGCCTGCCCCTGGCAAGCTGCGGACCTGCCTGTTTGCCGCCTCCCATGGGTCTTCTTTGCTTTCGCAAACGGCGGCGCTGCCGACCATGCCCAGTGGCTTCGTCGACAGACGAGCCATCTAAGCGCGATTCCGATCCCATTTCCAGAGGCGAATGCGCACTGTCGCCGCCACCCTCCCCAAATCCTGAATCCCGATCGCCCTATGGCCAATCATAGGATGAAAGGATATACTCGACGATTATGGCCAAGGCTGGCGCGATCGGGAATCAACATGCGCCGGTCGCTGGCTTCGGCGAGGCGGAGGGGAGATTGCGGAAAGAATCGCATTCCCGTATCTTGCTAATATTATCGCCAATGGCGATTAGTAGCTGAGGCGCAGCTCGGCCCGGGAACGCCCCCGGAGAGATGCGAGGTTCAATTTGATCCCAACTCCTCCGCTTCCGGAGTTGGCGATGGCAGATGGGAGATGTGGTTGAGGAGCGGACATCAGACATGGCGGGGAGGACACCGCCCAAAAATCATGTAGGCGGCAACAAGCGTCCGTGCGGTCAAACGGCCGGGTGACGTTGCCGGCGTCGGGTTTCGACTAGAACTCTATCCGGACGACAAATCTTTTGAATCGGGAGGAGAACCCCATGAAGCGTATGATGATTGCTGGAGTTTCGGCGGCTGCCCTGATGCTGGCGGCGTCGGCCGGCATGGCCCAGGACAAGAAGACCATCGCGTTCGTCGTCAATGGCCCTTCGGACTTCTGGAAGATCATGGAAGCGGCCGTCGCCAAGGCCCAGACTGAACTGCCGGACTTCGAACTGCAGTTCGTTTATCCGGAGCGCGCTGACGCGGCCGTCCAGCGCCGCATGATGGACGACCTCGTCGCCGCCGGCGTTGACGCCATCGCGGTGTCGGTTGTCGATCCGCCGACGTCGACCGACGCGATCAACACCGTCGCGGCCCAGATCCCGTTCTTCACCTTCGACTCGGATGCGACCCAGTCCGACCGGGTCGCCTATATCGGCTCGTCCAACACCGAGCTCGGCACGGCGGCCGGTGAGCTGATGAAAAAGGCGATGGCAGGCAAGGAGGGCAAGTGCTTCGGCTTCGTCGGCCTGCCCGGCGCCGACAATGCCAAGGAGCGCATCAACGGCTACAACGCGGCCGTTGCCGGAACCGGCCTCGAACTGATCGACGTCCGCGGTGACGACATCGACCAGACCCGCGCCCGCGCCAACGTTGACGACGTGCTCGTCGCCAATCCGGACGTCAACTGCATGGTCGGCTTCTACTCGTACAACCCGCCGCGCATGTACGAGGCGCTGCGGGACGCCGGCAAGCTCGGCCAGATCACGGTCGTCGCGTTCGACGAAGACCCGATCACGCTGGGCGCGGTTGCCGAGGGCTCGTTCGCCGGCACGGTCGTGCAGCAGCCCTACGAGTGGGGCGCCCAGGGCGCCCGCCTCATCGCCGACTATCTCAACGGCGACAAGTCGAAGATTCCGGCCGACGGGATCATGATCATCCCGGGCCTGACTCTCACCAAGGACAACGTCAAGCAGTTCGAGGAAGACTTCCAGAAGAAGCTCTCCGGCGGCTGATACGTCCCGCATGCCCGCAGCCGGTGATCCGGCTGCGGGTCTTCCGCGAGGTGATGCTCCCTCTCATCGTGTTGGTGCAATGACTGCGTTCCTGGCGCCATGACCGCGTCCGCAACCGCCGCCGTGTCGTCGGGTGCTGGCGAGCCGTTCCTCAAGCTGTCGGGACTGCGCAAGACCTATCCCGGTGTCGTGGCGCTGGCCGATTTCAGCATGGAGGTACGACCTGGCGAGGTGATCGGCCTGGTCGGGGAAAACGGCGCCGGCAAGTCGACCCTGATGAAGATCCTCGGGGGCGTGGTGGCGCCCGACCGTGGCGTCATCGAGATCGACGGCGTGCCGCATCCGACGCTGTCGGTCGCGCACTCGATGGCCGCCGGCATCGCTTTCGTCCATCAGGAACTCAACCTGTTCGACAACCTCTCCGTGGCGGCCAACGTCTATATCGGACGTGAGCCGCGGAAATTCGGGTTCCTGAAGCTGGTCGACGACGACGAGCTGGAAAAGGCGGTCCAGCCCTTTCTCGACCGGCTCGGTGCGACGTTCTCGCCGGCGACGCCGGTGGCGCGGCTTTCGATCGCCGAACAGCAGATCGTCGAGATCGCCAAGGCGCTGAGCCTCCGCTCGCGCCTGGTCATCCTCGACGAGCCGACCTCGAGCCTGCCGATCGCCGAGACCGAGAAGCTCCTGGAGGTGATCGCGGGCCTCAAGGCGCACGGCATCTCCGTGATCTTCATTTCCCACCGGCTGCATGAGGTGGTCGAGGCCTCCGACCGCGTCCTGGTGCTGCGCGACGGCAAGCTGGTGGGCACGCTCGAGGGCGCCGACATCAACCACGATGCCATGGTCCGGCTCATGGTAGGCCGGGACCTGAAGGTCGACTACGTGCCCCCGTCGAAGCCCCGTGGCGGGGTCGTGGTGTCCGTTCGCGGCCTGCGTACGTCCACCTACCCCGCCCACGATATCGACCTCGACCTCCATGCCGGCGAGATCCTCGGACTGGCGGGCCTTGTCGGTGCGGGCCGCACGGAACTCGCCCGGGTGCTGTTCGGCATCGACCGGCCGGTGGGAGGCGGCTTCGCGCTCAACGGACAGGACGTTCACTTTTCGGCCTCCTCCGACGCCGTCGCCGCCGGCATCTTTCTCGTGCCGGAGGACCGCAAGGGCGCCGGCCTCGTGCTCGATTTCCCCATCGCCCAGAACATCACGCTCCCGAACCTCCGCGCCTACGCGAAGAACGGCCTCGTTTCCCGCGACGCCGAGCTCGCGCGCGCGCGACAGAGCCGGTCCGATCTCGACATCCGCGCCGCCGATGTCAGCCAGCGCACGTCCTCGCTCTCCGGCGGCAACCAGCAGAAGGTCGTCCTCGCCAAGTGGCTGGCGATGAAGCCGAGGGTCTTGATCTTCGACGAGCCGACGCGGGGCATCGATGTGGGCGCGAAAGCGGAAATCTATCGCCTGATGCGCGAGCTGTCGGACTCCGGCGTCGCCGTCCTTATGATCTCCTCCGACATGGAGGAGGTGATCGGCGTCTCCGACCGCGTGGCGGTGATGCACGAGGGGCACATTCAGGGTACGCTCGAACGCGCCCAGTGCAGCGAAGAAAACATACTCCGGCTGGCGGTCGGAAAGTCGATCTGAGAAACGGGGCGGCGGATGCTGAAGAAAGACCTTGGGCTGCTGGTGCTGATCATCGTCGTGGGGGCGGTGGTTGCGATCATCAACCCGCGGTTTCTTTCGCCGATCAACATCGCCAACACCGCCAACCTCGTCGGCTTGTTCGGAATCTTCGCCATCGGCCAGGGCTTCGTGATCATCACCGGCGGCATCGAGCTCTCGGTCGGCTCGATCATCGCGCTGCTCGGCGTGGTCTTCATCGACCTGATCTCCAATCACGCCGTCGCCTGGCCCATCGCGGTGGTGGTCGTGATTCTGCTCGGCATGCTGATGGGGATGGCGCACGGGCTTCTGATCACCAAGCTCCACCTCCAACCCTTCGTCGTGACGCTGTGCGGCCTCCTGATCTACCGGGGCATCGCGCGCTTCTACACGGCGGATGCCACTGCCGGGTTCAAGTTCGGAGTGAGCTTTCCCGACCTCGAATGGCTGACGACGGGACGCACCGACATCGTCTCGCTCATCACCGGCGGCTCGATGCAGTCGATCCCGATACCGCACGCCTTCTTCATCATGCTGGTCATCGCCGCGGTCATGTGGGTGGTGCTGCACCGCTCCGTCTTCGGCCGCCATCTCTATGCGGTCGGGAAGAACGAGGAGGCGGCGCGCTTCTCCGGCATCCGCACCACGGTCGTCATCGTGGCGGCCTACGTGATCTGCGACGCGCTCGCGGCGCTCTCATCGATCTTCTTCGCCATGTATACCCGCTCGATCCTGCCTTCCGGCCACGGCAACTTCTACGAGCTCTACGCCATCGCCGCGGCGGTCCTCGGCGGCTTCTCGCTCCGTGGCGGCGAGGGCTCGATCATCGGCGTCGTGCTCGGCACCATACTTCTGCAGGTGCTCCAGAACCTCGTGAACCTCCTCGGCATCCCGTCGTCGCTCAACTTCGCGGTCATGGGCTCGGTCATCCTGATCGGCGTCATCGCCGACCAGCAGTTCGCCCTGTTCCGCAAGCGACGCGAGATCACGAAGCAGCGCCTCGCGGCAGCCAAGCCCGCGGCCGAAGCGGCTGAGTGAGCGCGGGCTGCATTTGACGCAAGAGTGAATGCTCCGACTACACCCACGGCTCGCGGGATGAGTGCCGAATGTGGAGGATCCAGACTTCGTCGCCGGCGACTTCGTAGTAGACGCTGTACGGGTATCGGACGATTGCGAGTTCGCGGACCTGCGGTTCGTCGGTTTCGGGCGCCATCAGGGGAAAATCGGCAAGGCGGTTGATCGCGGCGACGATCCGCGCCTTGACCGCTCTGGCGCCACCGGGCGACCGTTCGTTCAGCCACTCAAAAAATTTCGTCGAGATCGCGTCGAGCTTGCGGCGTGTACCGGACCTTCATACGCCCTGGCGTTTGAAGAAGGCAGCCATGTCGTCATCACTGACGAACTCACCGCGTCGTGCCTGCTCTTGTCCGCGGCGCACCGCCTCTCGGGTCTCGTCATCGAGCTCTACGGGCTCGCCCTGCCTTGCGGCCACCGAGAACAGCATCTCTGCCGCTTCGTCCTGCTCCGCCTCGGGAAGCTGGCGCACCTTGGCAATGGCTTCTTCAAGCAATTTTGTCATGAGGAAGCCCTGGCACGAATTCGCACCCTACTCCGCCGGGCCGGGATGTCCGTCCATGGTGCGGGCGTGGACCGGGGCGCCTGAGGCCGTTGCCGTCGGCTTCTTCTTGCGGATTCGGTCCCAGCCCCGCCGGATCTTGGCGATGAAGGCGAGCTGCGCCGGCGTCACCACCAGCGTCAGGATCGTCGCGAAGGAGAGGCCGAACACGATCGACGTCGAGAGCTGGATCCACCACTGCGTGGACGGCGCGCCGATGGTGATCTCGCGGTGGACGAAGTTGACGGTGAGGCCGAAGGCGATGGGCAGCACGCCGAGCACGGCCGCGCCTGCGGTCAGCAGCACGGGCCGGGCGCGTTCGCGGCAGGTTCTGAGGATGGCCTCCTCGACCGGCACGCCTTCCTTCCGCAATCGGTCATAGGTGTCGATCAGCACGATGTTGTTGTTGGTGACGATGCCAGCCAGCGCGATGATGCCGATGCCGTTCATGACGATGCCGAACGGCTGTCCCATGATCATCAGGCCGAGGAACACGCCGATCGTCGACAGGATGATCGCGAAGAGGATCAGCATCACGCTCGACAGCTTGTTGAACTGGGCGAGCAGCACCGCGAAGATCAGGAAGATCGCGGCGCCGAAGGCGTTGACCAGGAATGCGCCGGCTTCCGCGCTCTCCTCGTCCTCGCCGGTCAGCTTCCATTGGACCTGGCCGCCGAAATCCTCGTTGGCGAGTTCGGCTGCGATCGCCTGGGTGATCGCCGCGGTTTGCACGCCCTCGGCGAGGTTGGCGGTGACGGTGATGACGCGCTTGCCGTCGATCCGGTTGATGATGCCGGTGCGCGAGGCGGGGACGCGCTCGATGAAGTTGCCGATCGGCACGCCGCCCGCCGGCGTCTGCACGAGGAGGTCGTCGATCTGGTTCAGCGTCCGCCGGTCTTCGGGAACGCGGATGATGATGTCGACCGGCGTGTCGCTCGACTGCGGCCGGTAGTCGGTGATCTTGAGGCCGTTGGTGACGAGCCGCACCGCGGCGCCGACGCCGCCGACCCCGATCCCGTACTTGGCCGCTTCCGCCTTGTCGATCTCGAGCCGCCAGTCGATGCCGGGCATGGGGAGGCCGTTGTCCAGGTCGCGGATCTCCGGCCGTTGCGCCAGCCGGTCGGCGACGTCGAGCGCCGCCTGACGGAGCGCCTCGGGGTTGTGGCTGGTGAGCTGGACCTGGATCGGCTTGCCGGTCGGCGGCCCGGCGGCGGGCGCCGTCACTTCCACCTTGATGCCGGGGATGTCGGCCGTCTTGGCCCGAATCTCGTCCATGATCTCGCCCGCCGGCCGGCGCTCCCGCCAGTCGACGAACTCGAACTGGATCTGGCCGATCACGTCCTCGGTGATCTGGTCGTTGCCCTGGCCCATGTCGCCGGACCGGGCGTAGACGCTGGACAGCTCCTCCATGTCGAGGATGCGGCTTTCGACCGAGCGCACCAGCCGGTCCTTCTCGGAGAGCGAGAGGTTGCCACGGGCGTGGACCAATACCAGCCCGACGTCCGGCTCGACATTGGGGAAGAACTCGACGCCCTTGCCGAGCCCGCCGGCGAAATAGGCGTAAGGCACCCCGATCAAGAGCACGATCGAGAGCAGGATGGTGATCCCGGGATGGCGGATGGCGAGCCGCACGGTCCTGATGTAGGGGCCGTCGCGCCGGGCATGGGTCTGATGGTGCATCGGCTCGGCCTTGCCGATCAGCGCGCCGAGCGTCGGGGTGAAGATCAGCGCCGCCACCAACGATGCGGAGAGGGTCGCGATGAGGGTCAGCGGCATGTAGCCCATGAACTGGCCGACGATTCCCGGCCAGAACAGGAGCGGCGAGAAGGCGGCGATGCGGGTCAGCGTCGCAGCGACCACCGGGCCGGTCATGCGCGCCGCGGCATAGGCGTAGGCCTCGCGCGGTTTCATCCCCTCGCTCATCCGCCGCTCGGCGAATTCCGACACGATGATGGCGTCGTCGACCAGCATGCCGACCGCCAGGATGAGGCTGAACAGAACGACGATGTTGAGCGTCATCCCCGCCATGCTGAGGCCGAGAATGCCGACCAGGAACGAGAACGGGATGGCGATGCCGATGAAGATCGAGGCGCGCCCGCCGAGGAAGAACAGGATGATCACGACGACCAGGATGATCGCGGTGATGACGCTGTTCTGAAGCTCGGTCAGCATCTCGTTGATGAACTTGGACTGGTCCTGGAGGAAGGCGACCTGCAGCGTCTCGGGCCATGTCGCCTCGAGCTCCGCGACGGCCGCCCGCGTGCCCTCGACCACCTCGATCAGGTTGGCGCCGGCGCGCTTGACGACCTCGATGGTCACCGCCGGCTGACCGTCGACGCGGGTGATCGAGGTGGCGTCCTTGAAGGTCGGCTTGATCACCGCGACGTCGCCGAGTGTGACCACGGTGGAGGCCGACGACGCCACGGGAATCGCGAGCACGTCCTCCGGTGACTCGATCAGCGCCGGCACCTTGACGCCGAAGCGGCCCTGCGCCCCCTCGATCGATCCGGCGGCGACGAGGCTGTTGCCCTGCGCGGCGGCGATGGCGAACGTCTCCAGCGAGACGCCGTAGCTCTTGAGGAGCATTGGCTCGGCGATGATCTCCACCACCTCGTCGCGGGTGCCCTTGAGATCGGCGGAGAGCACGCCCGGGACCTGCTCGATCGCGTCCTGCGCCTGCTGGGCGATGGTAAGGAGCGCGCGTTCCGAGAGGTCGCCGGAGAGGGCGACGACGATCACCGGGAACAGGCTGAAATTGACTTCGTTGACGCTGGGCTCGTCCGCGTCGGCGGGCAGTTCCGCGCGCGCATCGTCGACCTTGGCGCGCACGTCCTGGAGCGCCACGTCGGGATCGAACCCGGCCTCGAACTCGAGGAGCACGTAGCCGCCGCCCTCGAAGCCGGCCGACGTCATCTCCTTGAGGTTGCCGATCGACTTGAGCGCCGTCTCCAGCGGCCGCACCAGCAGCCGCTCCGCGTCGTCCGGCGAGATGCCCGCCATCGTGACGTTGACGTAGACGATCGGGATCGTGATGTCCGGGTTCGCCTCCTTGGGAATGGACAGATAGGAGGCCCATCCCGCCGCGAGCAGGAAGACGAGGATGGCGAGCGTCAGCCGCGCATGGCTGACCGCATAGTCGACGATCTTCCTCACGCCGGCGGCTCCGGCCGCGTCGCGTCGGCGACGAGAACGGCCTCGACCTGGTCGCCGTCCCGGACGAAGTCCTGGCCCACGACGATTACGCGGGTCGGTTCGCTGACGCCGGTCACCCAGACCGAATCCAGTCCGTCATCGACGATCGTCACGGGCAGGAACTGCGCGCGGCTCTCGGCGTCGACGACCCGTATGCCGAGGCCGCCCTCGTCGTCGAAGATGAGCGCCGAGCGCGGGACTGCCGCCGCCTCGATCGGGGCGGTCTCGACCACCATCTCGCAGGTCACGCCATCGCCCACCGTTGCGTCAGGGTTCGCCATGCGCGCCTGGACGGGGTAGGTCCGTGTCGCCTGGTCGGCGCTGACGCCGACGTAGCTCACCGTTCCGGTCTTGAGCGTGCCGTCGATGAATCGCACCGACACCGGCTGGTCGACCCGTATGTTGCCGCGCTCGCGCTCGCTCACCGCGCCGACGGCCAGCATAGGGTCCGGATCGACGATGGTTGCGATCTCGGCGCCCGGCTGAATGGCCTGTCCGAGTTGCACCGGAACGGTCTCGATGAGTCCGGCGATCGGCGATCGGATGATCGCGCGGTCGGCCTCGGCCTCGGCGGTGGAAACGGCGGCTCGGGCTGCGGCGACGGCGGCCTCGAGTGCCACGAGCTGGTTCTTCGGCGCCTGGCCCTTGTCGATCAGGGACTTGATCGCGTCATATTCCGCGATGCGCTGGTCGAGAAGCGCCTGCGCCTGCAAAACCGCCGACTCGCGCCCCTCATCGGAGAGGGTCGCGATGGTCTCGCCGGCGCTCACCAGGTCGCCGCGATCCACGTTGAGTTCGATGATGATGCCGTTCGCCCGCGCCACGGCGATGGAACTGTTGTCCGCCTCGGTGGTGCAGGAGAGGGTAATGTTGCGCTGGTGCGATTCCGGGGTCGTCGCCGCGACCGTCACCTTCTGGACCGGTACCATCGGCGTCTCGGTCACGGGAGTCGCTTCCGTCTCGCCTTCGTGGGCGCTCGGCGCGAATACGCCCGAGGCAATCCACCCGGCCGCCCCGAGCAGGATGAGGACCGAGATGATGCGGCTCGGCTTGAAGATAGCAGAAGCCATGACTTTTCACCGAATTTGACGCTTTCCCGCAGAAAGCCGTCGTGCCCCCAAGACCCATCGGCCCATATAGCTATTGCATCGCAATAGTTGAACGGGAATCGTGAATAATTCGCGGGCTGCCATGCATTATCGTAAGTGCATTGCAGAAAGCGCGGCACGGATGCGCAACCGCGCTTGTTGAGTCGGACTTAGCGTCACTTGGACCGGCTTCGGGTGTCGACGGCCCAGCTTGACGGCGCGCAATATCGTCGCGACAAGTGACGAAGGCAACCTGGGAGGTGTGACGGGCGTCACGCTGCTGACAGGTTCTGACGTCGGACGCGCCGGTGAGCGGTACCCAGCAGGAACTGGTTTCGCTGATGCTGTCGGTGGCGAACGGCGACCGCCGCGCCTTCGCAATCCTTTTCGACCGCACGTCCGCGAAACTCAACGCCAGTGTGCGCCGTATCTTGCGGAGTGAAGCCGCCGTCGAGGATGCGGTACAGGAAGCCTACATGCGCATCTGGCGCCGCGCCGCCGACTTCGACCCGAGCATCGCTTCGCCCATCGCGTGGATGACGACGATTGCCCGACACGCCGCCATCGACAGTGTCCGCCGTGGTGCGGAGCGGGTGTCGGCGGCGGGGGAGGCGATCGACGCCGATATGGCGGATCGGCTGGCCGACCCGGCGGGCGCGGTCGAGCCGCTCGCCACCGGCGATCAACTCCAGACCTGTCTCGACCGGCTCGAAGTGGACAAACGGGGCATGGTGCTCCTCGCCTATTGCTACGGCTGGAGCCGCGAGGAACTGGCGGGCCGGTTCGACCGGCCGGTGGCGACGGTGAAGACGATCCTGAGGCGCAGCCTCATCGTGTTGAAGGAATGCCTCGGTGGCGGACGCTGACCGCGACGATCTCGATGCCCTGGCGGGCGAGTATGTGCTCGGCACGCTGCCGGCCGACGAGCGCCGTGCGGCCGAGGCCCGCTATGCGGCCGACGCGGGATTCCGTCGCGCCGTGTCGGAATGGGAGATCCGCCTCCAGCCGCTTGCCGATGCGGCGGGCGAGGCGCCGGTGGCCGCGGCCTTGCGCCACCGTATCCTTGCGGGCATTGAAACGGCCCCGGCAATCCCGGCCGTGTCGGGCGGCAACGTCGTCGCGCTGCGCCGCGCCGTTCGCCGGTGGCAGATCACCTCGGCGCTCGTCGGCGCCGCCGCGGCGGTTCTGGCGGCGGTTGTGGTGGTCGGCGAGCTCCGGCCCCCGCCGCAGACCGAGTTCGTGGCCGTGCTCACCGCGGGCGGCGACTCGCCGGCCTTCGTCGCCACGGTGAATACTGCCGCGGGCACCATCTCGGTCCGCCGCGTCGCCGAGGCCGCGCCCGCCGACAAGAGCTACGAGTTGTGGTCCATTGCCCCCGACGAAGCGCCGAGGTCGCTCGGCGTGGTCGAGCAGGTCAGCCTCACCCAGCAGCTGCCGGTCTCGCCCGCGGGCGACGCCCTCACGCTCGCGATCACGCTGGAGCCCAAGGGCGGCTCCCCCACCGGTGCGCCTTCGGGCGCCCCGATCTTCAGCGGCCTCCTGGTCGCGACGGAGGAGTAGACGCGCCGGCGCTTCCGGTGGCGCGTCAGTATCCAGCCACAGTCAAAGCGTGTAAACTCAGGCGATGCACGGACCTCTTTGGGCTCCGCGGTCTTGGCCAGTCTACACGTGTGGGGAGAGAATCCGATGACCAAGTTCACCTATCTCGACCTGAAGAATCCGTTCGAAGCCGGCTACATGGGCGAGAAGATCACCGGAGTCGGGCTGTCGCTCCTCGATCCGAGCAGTGACCTCGTCGAGGGTACGATCTTCAGATTCATCAACGTTGCGGAGTTCTCGGTCGACGACGTGATCAGCGGCCTGGTGTGGAAGAACACGGCGGGCAAGGTTCTCGCCCGTCTCGACGGCATCTCGATTACCAATGCCGAACTGGAGGCTGGCCTCGGCATCGGAACCCCGGACGAGGGTAACAACGATCTGAGCTACAGCTTCCTTGTCTCGCTCCTCGATGGCCCGGTCACGGTGACCGGCGGCAAGCGCGACGACGACGACATGGAGGTCGGCGAGGGGGGCAAGGCCGTCGTCAAGGGAAAGGCAGGGGACGACCGCCTCTACGTCTGGCACGAGAAGGACGTCTCCTTCGACGGCGGCAAGGGCGTCGATACGATCGTGTTCGGCCACAACATCGGCTCCGCACCCGTGCTGGACCTGCCGCACGGGGCGGTGGTCGACCTCAGGAAGGGGACCGGCGTCAACCCGCATGGAGGTGCTCTGAAGCTGAAGCTTGTCGAGAACGTCATCGGACGGTTCGAGGGTGGGAACGATATCCGGGGCGACAAGGAGGACAACTTCATCGCCGGCGGCATCGGTGCCGACGAGCTTCGCGGCGACGCGGGCGACGACACGATCCTCGTCAAGTACCACGTCACCATGGATCCCAGGGAAACCATCGCCGACGGCGGCAAGGGCAAGGACACTCTCAGCGTCGAGCTGAGCGACAGCAACGCTGCTCCTCATACAGGCGCGGGTTCGAGTATTGTGTTCACAAACACGCTTGATCTTTCCGATCCGAGCGAAAATACCGGGACGTTTCACGGCGGCAGCTTCAAGAACTTCGAGACCATAAGCGCCTCGGGCGCGTACTATCACCGCTTCGATTTCCGTGGCTCGGGCAAGGCGGAAGAGGTGTTCGGTGGGGCGGGACCGGACATTCTGAACGGCGGCGGCGGCAATGACGCGCTCTCCGGTCGCGGCGGAGCCGACCGGCTCACCGGCGGTTCCGGGAAGGACTTCTTCCGTTTCGACTCCTATCCATCGCTCGGGAACGAGACGGTCATCACCGACTTCTCGTCGCAGGACTCGATCGGGCTGAGTGCATCGGTCTATTTCGGCCTGCAAGGGAAGGGCAAAGGCGAGGCGCGGAAGCTCGTCGCCAAGCAGTTCTTCGCCGGCGCGGAGGCCCACGACGGTGACGATCGCGTCGTCTACGACAAGTCGATCGGGATACTGTATTTCGACGCCGATGGCAGCGGAGCCGCCGCTCCGGTGGCGATCGCAAAGCTTGCCGGCAATCCCGTCGTCACGGCCGGCGACATATTCGTGATCTGATCGGGACGCCGGAAAACGCTGTCCCGGGCCTTCTTTGTCACCACGCCAGGCCGAACGAAAGCGGCCCGCTTTCGCGGGCCGCTCGCTTCTGGTCTCGGATGGACGGAGGGGGGCGACCTGGATCAGCCCATCTTCGGCAGAAGCACGGTGTCGATGACGTGGATGACGCCGTTCGACTGCTTGACGTCGGCGATGGTCACGGTGGCGACGTTGCCGTTCTCGTCGGTGAGCGTGATCTTGTCGCCGTTCATCTTGGCGATGAGCGTGCCGCCGGCGACGGTGGTGACCGGGTGCTCGCCGCCGTCATCGGCGATCATCTTGCCGATCGCGGCCGACATCGCGTCGGCGGCGACGACGTGATAGGTGAGCACGCCGACCAGCGCGTCCTTGTTCTCCGGCTTGAGCAGCATCTCGACGGTGCCCGGCGGCAGCTTCTCGAAGGCGGCGTTGGTGGGGGCGAAGACCGTGAACGGCCCGGCGCCCGAAAGCGTCTCGACCAGGCCGGCGGCCTGGACGGCGGCGACGAGCGTGGTGTGGTCCTTCGAATTGACGGCGTTCTCGATGATGTTCTTCGAGGGGTACATCGGCGCGCCGCCGACCTCGACGGTCATCTCGGCGGTAACGGCGGGGACGGTCGAATAGACCGCGCCGGCGCCGATGACGGCGGCAACCGCAGTGGCCGTGAGCAGCGAACGGATCCTGGACGTCATGGGGAGTCTCTCCTCTGAGGGTGCTTGTCTCGTCTCTCCCCCCGTGTGGGAGGGATGCCCGGAGTTACGGCGGGGTCTGCGAGGCGGTTTCAGGCGGCGCGATTTTTTCGATCACGAGGCCGTGAGGAGTGCGGGCACAGGTGACGCGTTTATCCCCGTCTCCGAATCCTGACCTATGATGGCGTCATCCTCGCTCGACGAAGGGGCGTCTACCGGTGACGGCCAGTTGATGGAGCGGGGATGCGGCGCCCGCGGCGGCCATGAGAATGGCACCGGGGATGTGCGTTGCCGGTCTCGGCCGCATCCCACGGAGAGGACGACGGTCCGAACGTCCCGGGGAGCCCTGAGAAGTCCGCCCACCGCCACTACGAGCGGTCGCCACGATTGGATGGCTCAAGGGCGGGGCGTCGGGCCGAGGGGGAAACCCCGAGGCAAGGCGAGGCCGGGTACGGGCAAAGTGCGCCGTGCCCCACGCCGTCACCCCGTACCGGAAGCGCGGAACTCGGGGTCGAAAAGACGCCGCGGCGGGCGCTTTGACGAGCGCCGTCACTAGACTACGGAAGGCGTTCGCCGAGCGCCCGCCATCCCCTTCGCGTGCTCGCGAAGGACACGACTGTAGGGTGGGTCAGGCGCCCCGCGCCGTAACCCACCGCTGCGGCAAGCATCGACCCGGCCGACCGCGGCGCGGGAAGGAGGAGGCGTGTCCATGGTTCCGCAAACCCCTTTTCCGTCATTCCGGCTAAAAGCCTGGCCCCGACCCGATCGGGGGCCGGACTCCATCACCGCCGGTGCAACCTGCGGAGCCCGGACTGAGCCGTTCGCGATGGACCCCTTTTTTCATCGGGCTGACGGAGACGGGAGCGCGCGGCGTACGAGTTGGCCCGCCACGCCCTCGGGGGTCCCGATGCTCGCCCAATCGGGCTCGGCCGGGATGACAGGCGCGTTTGCAGCCAGCCGGAGGAGGCCCCATGCCCCGCCGCAGGCGTGACGCCGGCCGCCCGGTGACCGGCGCCGAGGTCGACGCGAGCCTCTCCCGCAGGATCCGGATCTGGGCGCAGACCTGGCGGCGCTGCCCGAAGAAGGGCTGCCGGCGGGCGAGCCGCTGCCTCCGCTTCGACGACTGCGCCGGCGTGCCGAAGGGGCACTACTGGCCGAGCGAGCGGGACAAGCGGCGCTACTGGGAACCCCTCCGCGCGGCGCTCCGCGAGAGCCGCGGCGGCACGGCGAAACCCGGCCACGACGCGCGGGAGCGCGAGCGGCCCCTGCCGCCCGCGCCTGGGCACGGAAGGGAGGGCGGATCGTGAACCGCTGCCTGATTCCCGGCGAGCGCCGTCAGGCGCGAGGGAAGGGAACCCGGTAGATGATGCCGGTACTCGTTCGGACTCGGCGGTGGTCACTGGCCCCCCTTCCCTCGCCCGGCTTCGCCGGGCTCGCCGGGGATGACGGGAGGGCGTCGGACGACCCGGCTGTCGCCCCCTACTCCGCGATCTCGAAGACGATGTTGGCGTTGGCCTGGACGCGGGTCTCGCCGGGCATCACCGGCACCGGCGGGGCGCCGGCCGCGTCGAAGGCCCGCTCGGCGCGGGCGAACATCGGGAAGCCGCCGCCGCCCGAGATGTCGAGGACGCGGACGATCCTGACCCCCGCCGCCTCGGCCATCAGCTCGGCCTTCCGCCTGGCGTCGGCGATGGCCCGCTTCAGCGCCTCGTCGCTGGCTGCCTGCGGGTCCGCCACGTCGAAGGCGATGCCGCTGATCTGGTTGGCGCCGGCCGTGACCACCTGGTCGAGGAGCGCGCCGGATTTTCCGATCTCCCGCACCGTCACCCGCACCTCGTTCTGCACCTGGTACCCGACGATTCTGGGCATCGCGGCGATGCCGCCCTCGCCGTCCACCCGCGGCGGCCGGTCCTCGTAGACGGGGAAGACCGAGAAGCCGCTGGTGCCGATGTCCCGGTCGGCGACGCCGGCCGTGCGGATCGCGGCGATCACCTTCGCCGTCTCGGCCGAATTCTGGTCGAGCGCGGCGCGCGCCGCCTCGGCCCTCGTCGTCACGCCGATGGTGACGATCGCGATGTCGGGGGCGACCATGACGTAGCCCTCGCCGGAGGCATTGAGGGAAGGAATCCGTTCCTGGACCTGCGCCAGCGCCGGCGTCGCCACGATCATCGCCGCGGCGAAGGCGGCCGCGACAGGTTTCACCAATCCGTGCATGTCGATACTCTCGCGTTGCGCCCGCCTCTTCGATGCCCGACCGATGCGCCGCCATTCCGGCCGTATTGTGGAACCGACGGCATTTGCCGCGCCTCCCGATTCCGCCTATATCGGCGTCGCGCCTTTCGGGCCTGTAGCTCAATGGTTAGAGCCGGCCGCTCATAACGGTCTGGTTGCAGGTTCGAGTCCTGCCGGGCCCACCAGCCTTCTCCGCCAATTGCGTGGTCTCTTTGGTTCTGGGGCGAGCCGTCGCCAACGGCATGGCCAGCGCTTCGGTCCACCGCATCGCCGGGTGATGGTTCGCCGCTACCAACCTCGGAATTACCTTCAGGAACGTTGACGGAACGCCGGCACTGGCCAAAGATGATGGAGACACCCGGCAACCAAATTGGGGGAGCAATCATGCTCAATGTCTCGACGACACCGGACATGGATCGGCGACGACGCCGAAAGGGGAATGGACAAGAGCTTCTCGTGGCTTGCGAAACCGGCAATTCCGGGACCTGCATGCGCGAGCACGATTTCAAAGGGATCGCATAGTGAGTGCCCGCGTCGAGGTCCCTCGAGAGGGTTTTGCGCTAAGCGCCGTCGAAACCGGCCAAAGGGCCCTTACGCGTTCGACGACCTCGTGGCCGACGTTCTGGCGGTCATGGACGAGCAGCGCCCGCTGCGGCGCCCAACTGCCAAGGCCCGCCCCAAGCGAATTGGACACGACCACGACCGGCGCGCCTGCGTGCCAGAAGGGATAGTTCCAGGGCATGATCGCGAGGACGACGCCAAGCGGGTCGAAGACCACGCCGGAATGGGTGGCGTTCGACTCGATCGTCTCGTCGGCAAGGAAGCGTGGCGCCGCCTCTGCATAGAAGTCGCACGTCACGGCGCACTTTTCTATCTCGGCCGCAGACTCGGTGATCGGCTTCCCCATCTCCTCCGTGATCAGGCGGGCAAATCCGGCCTTGCCCGCGCGCAACTCGCGGGCCATGGCCGAGAGCAGATTGACGCGTTCGCCGACAGGCACCCTCCACCATCGGGCCTGGGCGCGCGCCGCACCCGACAGAGCCGCATCAACTTCCTCCGGGCCATGAAGACTGTAGCTCGCGATCACGGCGCCGGTCGTGGGGTTGATGGATCGGATCATGGTGTCTCCTCAATGACTTGCCCGCGCCGGCGTGCGTCGGCCCACGGGGCCATCATCGCGAGCCGGAGGTCGCGCCGATGATCCGGCCGCTCATCCGAGCGTATACGCGTCATGGTAGGCGCCCTGGATGCTGCCCCCGGGGACGGGCCCTCCGCCCGGAACGTGGATCATGTCACCGATGACCGCGACCGTCGCCCCGTGAAGGCCGTGGCGCGGGACCCGCATCGGAGCAAGGGCTTCCCAAGTATCAGTCTTCGGGTCGTAGGCCTCATTGGTCCCGAAGACCTTGCCGGTCGCTTCGCCGCCGAAGACGACGATCCGGCCGCCGACATAAGCGGCCGACGGTCCGCTCCGTGGCACAGGCAGCGGCGCCCGGAAGGACCAGCTGACGTCCGCCGGACCGTAGACTCCGTGCAGGCCGGTGTTGAAGTCGTAGGAGTCCATGCGTCCGCCGATGGCGTATCTTGCCGTCGACGACGACGCCCATGTGGTCGCGTTGCCCGGCGTAGGGCTGGGTCTTTGTCGACCCCATCATGGGGCCGCGATCCTCGTACTTGTCGGTCGCGGGGTCGTAGACCTCGTGCCACTCGACCGACCGAACGTCGCGACCGCCGAGCAGATGGATCTTCTCACCCAGCGTGATCGCGAAGATGGCGCCCCGGGGCCGCGAGAGCGGCGCGATCGGCGTCCAGGTATCGCTGGCCACGTCATAGGCGAAGCACTTCGAGTGGGGGCAACGGTTCTGTTCGACGAAGCCGCCGAACGAGTAGATCTTGCCGCCTATGGACGCTGCGGAATTGTGGTTGCCGGGCTGGAGAGCTCATCAACCAACCGGCACCGGTACCAGGGCTTCACGGAGGAACTCGCCCGGCATGGCGTCACCGACGTCGTGGTGGAAGTGGGCAACTACAATCGCGATGATGCCGAGGCGGCCGCCCGAAGGATGTTCTCCGGGCCGGATCGGCCCGAGGCCCTGTTCGTCGCCAACGACCACATGGCGGTCGCGGTCATGGATGTCGCCCGATACCAGTTCAGACTGTCCATTCCGCACGATCTTTCTATCGTCGGCTATGAGGATGTCGGTCCGGCGCGGTGGGCGAGCTACGGCATCACCTCAATGAGTCAACCCGTGAGCAAGATGGTCGAAGCCACCGTCGACATTCTCATGGACCAGATCGCCAGCGGCGAAATCGAGGCGGACCACCGTATCCTGAGTGGTAACCTCGTGGTGCGCGACTTTGCGCTCGCCCAGGGACGGCATCATCAGGCTGGATGGCGCCCGCATCTACCGACCCAAGAGCAGTTGACGCAGATCCACCGGTGGGATGTTCGGGACGGGCGCGTCCCTCGCCAGAGCCCCCCCTTTCTTCAGGTCGTCCCGGAGAGAGCGGCGGGCATCGTGGCCGCCATCAGCGTCGCGCTGGCCGAGTTCGAGCGCGATGAGCGATCTCGCAGGCCTGCGGCACCCTCGGCAGCCACTTGCGCGCCGTCTCGCGGGCAGACGTACACCTAGCCCACCGCGACCATGACCTTCATTTCCGTGCCGCGCGGGTCGAGCAGCGGTCTAAACCCCTTCTCGACGACGTCCGTCGCGTCGATCCTGCTGGTGACGAGCTTCTCCACCGGTAGCCGGCCGCTGGCGATCATGTTGATCACCCGCGACCAGCTCGTGATCGGGTAGCACCAAGTCGCCTCGATCGTGATGTCCTTGTAGGCCCATAGCGCCGGATCGACGGTGGCCTTCCGGATGTGGAGCCCGGTCTGGGTGACGACACCCTGGCTCCGGACCGCCTCGACGCATGTGTTGAGCGCAGCCTCGATGCCGGAGCACTCGATGGCGGAATCGACGCCGACGCCCTCCTCGGTGTGGTCCTTGATGTATTGAACGACATCCATCGTTCCGGGGTCGAGGATGGCGGTCGCGACGCCCAACCGCTCGATATGGCGGCGGCGGTTCTCGTTCGGTTCGCTGACGAAGATCTTGCCTGCGCCCATCGCGGCGCAGAAGAGCACCACCAGCGCGCCGATCGGCCCGGCGCCGGTGACGAGCACCGTCGTGCCGCCGCTGACCCTCGCACGGTCGACGCCGTAAAGCGCAACCGCTGCCGGCTCGATCAGCGCGGCCTGCTCGTCCGAGACCTCATCGGGAATGACGACGGCGTTGTAGTCGTTGATCACCGCGTACTCGCCCATGCCGCCCCACGCCCAGCTCAGGCCGACGCAGCCCATCCTCGGGCTGAGGTGATGGAGGCCGCGGCGGCTGTAGTAGTCGTCGAGCGGCATCACCAGCGGCTGGATGGAAAGCCGGTCGCCTTTCTTGATCCGCGACACGTTCCTGCCGACCTCGAGAACCTCTGCGGAGAACTCGTGGCCGAAGATCTGCGGCAAGACGGCGCCGGTGAACGAATGCGGCTTGCTTGGGGTCACGATCGGCCCGGCCGCAAATTCATGAAGGTCGGTGCCGCAGATCCCGCAGGTCAACGGCCTTACGAGCAGTTGGGTATCTCCGACCGTAGCGGGCTCGGCGACCTGGTCGATCCTGATGTCCTCTTTGCCGTAGTAGCGAACCGCGCGCATGTCATCACCCTTGGTTGAGCGGCCTCCCCTGATCTGCGACCGCATGCGAAGTTTCAGTGCCCGTGGAAGGCGACGTTCCTTCCCTTCCGCAGCGCCCTGCCCGTCTCCCGCGATGGCGCAGGGCGCGGCCACCACCGCTGGCGACCAAACCCGGACATCATGGCGCTTCCCCGGCCGACCTCGCCATCGCAAGCGCCTTCTGCGCTCTGGTCCGTGCCTTGAAGGTCCGCGTACTGACGCGATCGAGCAGATCGATGACATCCCTGAGGTTGTTGCGCGGAATACCCTGGGTGATGAAGACGACGCGCGTCCGGTGATCCTCGTCCGGCCAGCGATCGAGCCAGGTCATGGTGTGGAGGAGATGCTGCGCGCCCTGGATCACGGCAGGGCGGCCGGGCTCCTCGGCGATGTCGATGAGCCCCTTCACGCGAAGGAGGCCGGCGCCGAGGTTGCCGGCGATCCCTTCGAGCAGAAACTGCAGTTCGTCGCGCGACAACGCATGCTCACGGGTCAGCACGAAGCTTTCGATGCCCTTGCCCTCGAGATGAGGGTGACCGTGATGGCGATCGTCGTGATGGTGGTCATGGCCATGATGGCCATCATGGTCATGATCGTGGCGCTCGCCGGTCCGCTCATGGGCCACCACATCGAGCCAGGGACGTGGATCGGCCGCAGGGTCGGCAGCGTCGAACCCCCTGCTGGTCAGGAGTCTGGCCACGGTCTCCGGTGCGAAGTCGACCATAGCGATCGTCGCCGACGGGTTGATGCGCCGGAGATCGGCCCGGATCGTCTCGGCCGCGGCTTCGCGCTCGTCGCCGAGGAGGTCGAGCTTGGTGATGCGGATCTCGTCGGCGAGCGCCACCTGCCGCACCGACTCTTCGTGCTCTCTCGCGGTGTCGGCCCAGTTGACGGCATCGACCAGGGTGACGACGCTCGCCACGCGATAGAGCCCATCGAGCGTCGGTTCGGAGAGGAACGCCTGGAGCACCGGTCCCGGCTCGGCGAGACCGGAGGATTCGATGACGACGTTGTCGAAGAAGGGCATCTCTCCGGCCTGCCGGGAATGGAATAGCGAATTCAACGTGCCGACGAGATCGCCGCGGACGGTGCAGCAGAGGCATCCGTTCTCGAGGATCACCACCGAGTCCGAGCTCCGCGCGAAGAGCTTCTGGTCGAGCCCGACCTCGCCAAACTCGTTCACCACGACGACGGTCCGGCTCAGGTCGGGCGAACGCAGCGCCGCGTTGATCAGCGTCGTCTTCCCGCAACCGAGGAAGCCGGTGACCAAGGTCACCGGGATTCGGCTTTTCAAGTCGCGGAGGCCGCCCGTTTCCGGCATGACCGGCTCAGAAGACCTCGCATCCGGGCAGGCCGCACGAGATGAGGTGGTCGGACGGGAAGTTGGTGATGATCTCGCACCCATCCGTGGTGACGACCACCTCTTCCTCGATACGCGCTGCGCCAGAGCCGTCGTCGGCCCCCTTCCAGGTCTCGAGCGCGAAGACCATGCCTTCCTGGAGCGGACGGTTCTGGCCGCGATAGCGCTTCGAGAACACCGGCCGCTCCCACAGCGAAAGGCCGACGCCGTGACCATACTGGAGGAGGAAGGCCTCCTCCTCGTCGCGGTAGCCGAACTCGTGCGCGTCGGGCCACACCGAGGCGACTTCGTCGGGCGTGACGCCGGCCTTGATCATGTCGATCGAGGCGCTGATCCATTTCGACGCCGTCTCGTAGGCATCGATCTGGTGCTTGTTGGGCTCGCCGCAGATGAAAGTGCGGTAGTAGCAGGTACGGTAACCGTTGAACGAGTGCATGATGTCCAGGAAGATCATGTCGCCGGGCTGGATCATGCGATCGGAGAAGGTGTGCGAATGCGGACGGCCGCGGCGCCCCGATACCGAATTCACGCATTCGACGCGCTCGGAGCCCATGCGGAAAAGCCGGTCATTGGCGATCGCGACGAGTTCGTTTTCCTTCGTGCCAGGCCGGATCGCACGGACGATGTCGACATACGTGGCATCGACCATCGCCGCGGCCATCTTGAGCAGTTCGATTTCGTCACCCGTCTTGATCTCGCGCGCGTCGAGCATCGCCTGCTGGCCGTCGACGACCTCAATGCCCTCCGACTCGAGCGCCCGGATCATGCCGATCTCGAGGAGATCGATGCCGAGCGGCTCGTTCGCGACACCGTAGTGGACAAGCGCCTTCTTGATCTGGCGGGCGAAATCGTGCTGAGCGTTCATCTGCGGCGGCACCGCGCCCACCATGGTCGTGATCGGCGCAGCAACGTTGTCGGCGATCCACGGCGAGGAGATCCGCTTGGCCGGCGGCGCGGGATCCCACAGGAACGGCTTGCCCTCCGCCGGGCAGAGCGCATACCGGTAGGCCTTGTCGCGCGCCCACTCGCCGATATGCGTCGACGTCACGTAGCGGATGTTGTCGAAGTTGAAGCACAGGACTGCGCCGAGGCCGGCAAACTTGACCGCCTTCTGGGCGCGCTCAAGGCGCTCCAGGGAGAGGCGATGGTAGTCGATCCCCTGCTCCCAGTCCTTCGCCATCTGCCCCCAGGCAGCGGTGGCGTGTGGGCTGTTGTACCTCATCCTTCCTCCCTCGAGATCGCCCCCAGGTCAGGTCCGTGACCCGTCTGGGTCTCAGGCAGACTCCTCGCCGAGCCGCTCTTCGTCGGTTGAAGCCAGGACGTGAAGGAGGCCGGGCATCCGGACCCAAGGCTCCGGCCGCCACCACTCGGGCCGGCTATGCCGATGAAGCGCACGGTCACGTCCTCACCCTCCCTTTTGTCCGGACAGTGCCAAAGTTCCGCTGGCCATTGGGGCGGGAAATCGTCAAAATGAATGTTTCAGCGGCCGAGACTGTCGCCGGTTGGCGTCCTGATGAAGACGTGGCGAAAATGTTGAAATTGCAGGAGTTTGGGGTGTGAAGCGTCCTTGCGACGCTGGACACGGTTAACCCCGATCCGACTCCCAATCGTCGCCGGCGGTCTCCGTGGCCATGGGGAGGAACCCGAACGTGACTGTCGCCGAATGACCGAGCACGAACTCCTGCGGATCATCGCATTTCTCGAGCGCGTGCGGGTGCCGTTTCAGCAACACATCCCGGTAGCTGAGGAAGACGCGACGTGGAACATGCTTCTCTTCCTCGTCAAGAGTCACCTGACCGGCACGCCGGTGGCGATTTCGGCGCTGGCCTCTGTCTCGAAGGTTCCGGTGGCAACCGCGCTCCGGCGCATCCATGCCCTCATTGAGCGCGGCGACATCGTCAAGAAGAGCATCAGCACCACCGGCAAGCGCTTTCGCCTGGAGCCGAGCGAGGCGCTGCTCGAGAGCTTCGTTCGGTACGCGCGGAGCATCAAGCTCCTGCTTGCCGAGACCTTCGGATTCAAATCCAAGGCCGACAGCGAAGAGGACTACTATTTCGGCGGTTCGTACTTCGCCGCCCAGATCATCCCGCCGCCGCGGCTGATCGAGAGCCTCTTCAGCGGGCAGCGGGAGATCAAGTTCCTGCTCAACGACGACAACTACTTCCTGTCGATGCGCAACATGTGGTCGGACTTCCGCAGCAACATGTCCTCCGGCAGGAGCTTCGACCTCAGAAAACTGCCGCAGCTCCATGAGCGGGTGATCGAGAACGCCCGGCGGAGCGAATCCGAATACGATATCGTCGCCATCAACGCGCCGTGGCTCGGCGAGGCCGTGAAGAAGGGGCTGGTGATCCCCCTCGACTCGCACATCAAGCAGGCTTCGATCTCGCCGCTCGACTTCCACCCATCGGTCTGGTCGATGGGGTCCTGGCGCGGCGAGCAGTACGGGGTTCCGATCTACTGCACGATCGAACTGCTCGCGGTCCGGAAGGATCTTTTCGAGCGGGACAAGATCGACGCCCCCGCCACCTTCGACAAGACCATCGCCGCGGCAACGCATTTCCATACGCCCGAGAAGGGGCAATACGGCATTGCCTGGAATGGCGGTCGAGGCATGCCCATCGCCTCGACCTTCATGTTCCTCATGGGCTGTTGCGGCGAGTCCATCCTGCGCATCCCCAAGTCCAGCCTGTCCCATGGCGTCGACGAGGCGCGCGGCGAACAGCTCCGGCCACAGATTGATTCCGAAGCGGGGCTGCATGTCCTCAGCTATCTGCATGAGCTCCTTGCGGTCTCGCCGCCGGACATCCTGGAGATGGACTGGGACCGCCGCACGACCTCCTTCCTCTCCGGACAGACCGCGCTCGCCTATTGCTGGACGGTGCGTGCGGCGCGATTTGAAACCGACGTCAGCTCGGCGGTGAAGCGCAAGGTCAACTACCTCCCGCAGCCGCGTGGACCCGGCGGTGCGTCGAACAATCCGATTGGCGGCTTCCTGCTCTGCATCCCGGCAAACCTGCCGGAGGAGCGCATCGAGCTGGCCTTCGAGGCGATCGCCTGGATGACCTCGCCCGAGGCGATGAAGGCCAACGTTCAGAACGGCTTTCCCGTCGCGCCGCGTTTCAGCGTGTCGGCTGACCCGGAGGCGGCCGCGACATCGCCGATCGTCAGCATCGTCGACCGTCTCGCCAAGCGGAACATGCTCAAGGCCTGGCCGCGACCTCCCGTACCCGAATACCTCTCGCTCGAGGCAATCCTCGGCGAGGAAATCCACAGCGCGCTGCGCGGCGAGGCCTCCGACCGTGGAGCGCTGAAGGCGGCGCAGGAGAAGGCCGACAAGATCATGCGCGCGGCGGGATACTACTGAGATCGGCCGACGGTCGCGCCACCCGACCTTCACTCGACGGGGCGGGCGGCGACCCGAGAAACCTCAAAATGAATATCTTCCCGATATACCCCTCCCGAGGGGGGCGGTTAACTATCGCCGAACGCTTGGGAGGGCGTTCCCCCAGGGCGCCGGTGTCGCGGTGCCTGTGGTGGGCCGAGGCCGATCCGGCGGGCCACGACGACGGAATATCCTCCCAATCCGTTCGGTGGGAGGAAACGATGTCCGCCATGGCGGGAGGGGCTTGTCTCGCAGATGCGGGGCTCGCCAGTCCGATGCGACACAGGCCGCACCGCGCCGCCGCGCCGCGCGAGGCGCGTTCGCCTGTAGCGCTGCGGCCAACGCGGATCGGACGCGGTTCCCCCATTCATGCAGGCATGGCCGGCGCGCGGCGCATCCCACGGGCGGTCACTCGAGCATGACACGGAGTGAACCCTCCGTGACAGCAACACTGCGAGAGAGCGCCGGTGCGCCGGGTTCCGGTGAGATCACCGTCCCGAGCCGGCTCCAGACCCTGTTCGCGACCCGACTGGCCCGCAGTTTCGTCACCGTTCTGATCTCGACCGTGGCGCTGATTGTCGTCTGCTACGTCTTCGCGCCATCGAGCATTTCAGCCGGCGCGCTGTCGGGAAGCCTGCCGTTTGCGGCGGTTCTGGCAATTGTCGGCCTGGGCCAGATGCTGGTGGTGCAGCAGGGCGGATTCGACCTCTCCGTCGCCGGGAGCGTGTCCCTCGCCGTCGTTATCTCGACCCACGTGCCGGCCGGCGACAACGCGCTGCTCCTCCAGGCGATCCTGATCGCCGTGGCCTTCGCCATTGCAGCCGGCATTCTCAACGGGGTGCTCGTCGCCCTCCTCCGGCTCAACGCGATCATCGCGACGATCGGGACGAATGCGCTTCTCTACGGCGCCGTGTTCGCGATCTCCGGCGGCGTTCCGAGGATCACCACGCCGCTGCTCGCGGAAATCGCGGGTGGCGAGACATTCGGCATCGCCAACGCAGTCTTCTTCGCCCTCGCGGCGCTGCTCGCCGTCTCCTTCATCATGAAGAAGACGGTCGGGGGTAGGCGATTCGAGGCGATCGGCGCCAATCCACTTGTCGCCCGCGCGGTCGGGCTGCCGGTGAGGCTGCAGATGCTGGCCTATGTCTACGCGCAGCTCCTCTATTGCCTGGCCGGCATCCTCATTGCAGGGATCACCCGCGAGCCGACGGCCTTCCAGGGCGACTCGCTCCTGCTCCCGTCGGTCGCTGTCGTCGTTCTCGGCGGAACCTCACTGCTTGGCGGACGCGGCTTCCCGATCTCGACGGTCATTGCTGCGTTCTTCCTCAACCAACTGAGCCAGTTCGCGCTCGCGATCGGCGTCCCCTACTCCGCGCAGACCATCATCCAGGCGCTCGCCCTGGGTTTTGGCATCGGCGTCTACTCGATCCGGTGGGCAAGAAAAACCAACCGGCCTGCAAGGCCATCAAGAATGGAGGAAAGCCGCAATGAAGTACTCGCAGCATAGAGGCCAGCTCATCCTGGCAGCCGGAGCCCTTGCCCTCGCCGTCGGCGCCTCGGCGGCAAACGCCCAGGACAGGCCGTCCTGGTGCGGTCCGAACGAGGCGTCGCTCGCGCTTCTTGACGGCTTCGGCGGCAACAGCTGGCGCCTGGTCACGACGGCTTCGGGCAAGGCGGAAGCCGAGAAATGCCCGAGCATCACCGAGTATCAGTACGCCGACGGCCAGGGGAACACGCAGAAGGCCATCTCCGACATCAACAGCTTCGCCGCCCGCGGGATCGACGCGCTGGTGGTGTTCGGCGACGCCGGGCCGGCGGTGCTTCCGGCGCTCACCAATGCTTTCCGCGCCGGCAGGGTCGTGGTTCCGTATCGGGTCACAGTCGGCGGCGAGGAAGGGGTCAACTATACGAAATATGTCGGCACCGACTCACGCGAAGATGGAGTCGCCTGGGGCAACTGGATCAAGAGCATCCTGCCCGACGGCGGCAACGTGCTCTTCCTCAGCGGCCCCGCCGGAAACAGCCAGGGGCTGACGGAACTCGAAGGCCTGAAGTCGGTACTCGATGACAAATACGTGTTCATCAACTCGCCGCCCTTCGCCGTCACCAACTGGGATCCGGCTCTGACCCAGCAGGTCTTGACCGCGGAAATCTCGAAGCACGACAAGATCGACGTCATCGTTTCCGACTTCGGGCCCTCTCTGGTGGGCGCCCTGCCCGTGTTCGGCAAGTTCAACCGGTCGATCCCCGCGATTGCCACCTCCGACGGCAATTCGCTGGGCTGCTTCTGGACGGAGAACCAGGCGGCCAACCCCGACTTCAAGCTGTTCACCCGTGCAACCGGCAATGACAATGTGCGCCTTGCCGTTCAGTGGGCGGTGGCCCTGGCGACCGGTGGCGAGCCGCCGACCGCCGATACGTTCCAGGCGTCGAACTTCGAGAATTCGGTAACCGGCGAGCCGAGCCAGGTACAGTGCCGACCCGACCTTCCGGGTTCGATATACCTGTCGGCCGAACTGTCCGGCGACGACCAGGCCAAAGCCGTCGGCCAGTAGCCTCTTGACCTGTCGCGGCCCCGGCGCCATTGCCGCACCGGGGCCGCGGCAATTTGCATGAGACTACTCCGCTCGGGGAGCCAATGCGCGACATGGACGGGGCGGTGAATCCTCGCGGACCGGAAGAGGCCGACGGCCGGCTTGCGCCGGTGACCATCAGGCTTTCAGATATCTCCAAGTTCTTTTCGGGCGTGGTGGCGCTGGCCGATGTCAGCGTGGAGTTTCGTGCGGGCGAGGTTCACGCCATCCTCGGCGAGAACGGCGCCGGCAAGTCGACCCTGATGAACATCATTTCCGGCTCGTTTCAGCCGGACCAGGGAGAGATCTACTTCGAAGGCCAGCGCATTGCGTCCATGTCGCCCGACATGGCAGCGTCGCTTGGCATCGCCATATCCTTCCAGCATCCCGCCGTGCTCAACGACCTGTCGGTGCTCGAGAACCTTCAGGTCGCGCTCCCGGCCTCGCTCTTCGCGGGCAAGTCCACGGCCGCGGTCGCCCGCAGCATGCTGGACGAGGTCGGCCTGCACATACCGCTCAGGACGCGGAGCGACTCGCTGACGGTCGCCCAGAGGCACCTGCTCGAGATCGCCAAAGCGCTCGCGATCAAGCCCAAGGTGTTGATTCTCGACGAGCCCACCGCATCACTCGACCAGCAATCGACGGATATGCTTTTCGGGCGCATCCGCGAGGTGGCGCGGAACGGAACCTCAGTCATCTACATCACGCATCGCCTCGCTGAGATTCGGGAGATCGCGCAGCGCGTCACCGTGCTTCGCGACGGTCGCTTCCGCGGCGGCGGCCTGGTCAGCGAAATCACCGACCAGGAGCTTCTGGAGCTAATCGTCGGCCGCGCTCTCGGCTCGACATTCCCGCCGAAGGCGGATGGCCAGCCGACCAACGTCAACTTCAGCGTCCGCTCGATCAGCGGCAAGAACATCCGCGATGTGAGCTTCGACGTACTGCGCGGCGAGATCGTCGGCGTCGCCGGCGTCGAGGGAAATGGGCAGGCCGAGCTGATGCGCGCCCTTGCCGGACTTCACCCCTTCGAGGGCGAGATCGCGCTCAACGGGGCGCCGGTGAAGCAGCACGAACTGCTGCACAAGGCCGCCTTCATGCCGTCGGACCGGCACACGGAGGGCCTCGCGGCCGGCCTGACCGTTCGGGAGAACGCGGCGCTTGCCGCGCTTCCCAAATTTGCCAGCCACGGCATCCTCAGCCGCACAAAGGAGTTGACCGGAGTCGGCGATGCCCTCAGGTCGCTCGCAGTGAAGACTCCGAGCATCGACGCCTCGGTCCTGTCGCTCTCAGGCGGAAACCAGCAGAAAGTTGTGATGGCGCGCGCGCTCCTCTCCGAGCCGCACCTTATCGTGGCGGACGAACCGACCCAGGGCGTCGACGTCGGCGCACGCGCCGAGATTTACCGGATCCTCCGCGACGTCACGAATTCCGGCACGCCGGTGATCATCAATTCATCCGACGCGGCGGAGCTCGAGGGCCTGTGCGATCAGGTTGTGGTCATGTCCCGGGGCCGCGTGGTCGAGACCCTGTGCGGGCCGGACGTCGTCCAGTCGCGCATCGTCGCGGCGGCGGTCGGGGCGGTCACGCGGGCCGAAGCGCGCGAAGACGCCACCCGGCGCGGCGGCGGCAGGCTCCGGCATTTCCTCCAATCGGACAACATGCCCGTGGTTCCACTCGCGATCATCGGCATCCTGCTCGCGCTTCTCGTCTTTTCCAAGAACGAGAACTACCTCTCCGCCTTCAACCTCTCGAACATCTTCCTGCTCGCGACGGCGCTCGGCTTCATCGCGCTCGGCCAGACCGTGGCGATCCTTTCGGGAGGAATCGACCTGTCGGTCGGGCCATTGGCCGGCTTGCTTGTGGTCATCGCCTCGTTCTTCATCCTTGACGGCCAGCCGGCCACATCGATCGTCCTTGGCTTCGCGCTGATGATCGGCGCCGCGATCGTCGTCGGCGCCGTCAACGGCAGCCTCATACGCTTCGCGAATTTCACGCCGATCGCGGCTACCCTGGCCATGTATATCGGGCTCCAGGGTTTGAGTTTCCTGCTTCGCGATGGGCCCGACGGCTACATCAGGTACGATGTCATCGACACCATCACCTGGAAGCTCGGGCCGATTCCGGTCGCCTTTGTCGTGATGATCGCCTTCGCCATCGGCGCTGAGTACATGCTGCGGCGGAGCCGGTGGGGCTGGCAACTCCGCGCCGTCGGCTCGGACGAGGAATCGGCGCGGCGGATTGGAATTCCGGTCGATCGCACCTTCGTCGGCGCCTATATCGTGACTGCCTTGTTCACCGCGCTCGGCGCCGTGATGCTCATGGCGCAGATTGGCGTCGGCGACCCGCGGCAGGGCGCCAGCTACACGCTCGCCAGCATAACCGCCGTGGTGCTCGGCGGCACCAGCCTCAAGGGCGGGCGCGGCACGTTCATCGGCACGGTGCTCGGCGCGGTCCTGCTCACGGAGGTCCTCAACGCCGTCTCTTTCCTGGGGTTCTCCCAGACGTACGAATACGCCTTCCAGGGTGCGCTGATCATCGTCGCCGCTCTCGCCTACTCGACGCTCCGTCGGCGCGATGCCTGATCCGATAGGGGACATTCTCCGGCGGGAACGACCGAACTGAACTGATAAACTGGGACAGTCGACGCCAGCCCTGCCCAAGGAGGCGAGCCGGCGGACGAGTGAGGAACCGAGCAATGAGCAAGCAGAATGTGGCGTTGATCGCGGGTGCTTCCGGATTGTCCGGGAGCTATGCGGGAAGACACCTCAAGGACAAGGGCTGGACCGTGGTCACGGTCTCGCGGGGCCCGTTCGACGCACCTTGGTCTGACCGCCACATCGCAATTGACCTCGGGGATGAGGCGGCCGCCAAGGCTGCACTGGCGGGGGCTGCGGATGCAACCCACGTCTTCTATTGCACCTGGTCGCGCCAGCCGAACGAAGACGAAAACGTCCGCGTCAACGCGAACATGATCCGCAACTTCTTCGACGGGATCGCCGGCGCGCCGGTCAGACACGCGGCGCTGGTGACGGGCCTCAAGCATTATCTCGGCTCCTTCGACGACTACGCCAAGGTGAAGCCTTACACGCCGTTCCTCGAGAGCAGCCCGCGCCTCCCGGGTCCGAACTTCTACTATGCCCAGGAGGACGTCCTGTTCGAGATGGCCGGGAAGCACGGCTTCACCTGGTCCGTGCACCGCCCGCACACAATGATCGGACTGGTCATCGGCAACTTCATGAACATGGCCGTGACGCTCGCGGTCTATGCCTCGATCTGCAAGGAGACGGGACGACCGTTCGTTTACCCAGGCTCGCCCGAGCAGTACCACGCGGTCACCGACGTGACCGACGCGCGCATCCTGGCCGAGCAACTGCATTGGGCGGCGACGACGCCGGCGGCGGCCAACAAGCCCTTCAACATCGTCAATGGCGACCTGTTCCGCTGGACGTGGCTGTGGCAACAGATTGCCAGCTACTTCGGCCTTGCGGTCGCGGACTATCCCGGACATCCGGTTCCTCTCGAGGAGCAGATGGCCGACGCGCCTCTCATCTGGCCGGAGATCGTGGAAAAGCATCAGCTTCAGAACATCCCGGTCTCGAAGCTTGCCTCCTGGTGGCACAGCGATGCCGACCTCGGGCGCACGCTGGAATGCTTCACCGACATGACCAACAGCCGAACCCTCGGGTTCTCGGCGTATCAGCAAACGACGCAGAGCTTCTTCGACGTATTCGACGAACTGCGCAGTCGGCGGATCATTCCTGCTTGAGTTGAGGCCGAATCGACATTCAGGAGGCTTCCCCGACTTGACGGGGCCTGACGACCGGGCGATGATTGCAATCGATTGATACGGGGACATCCATGGCTATCAGACGTGACGTGGAATTCAACTCCGAGGGCACGACGTGCCGCGGCTGGCTGTATGTCGCGAATCCCGGCGAGCGTCGGCCGACCATCGTGCTGGCCGGGGGCTGGTGCTATGTCCGCGAGATCGTCATGCCGGCCTACGCGGAAGCCTTCGTGGAGGCCGGGTTCAATGCGCTCGTCTTCGACTACCGCAATCTGGGGGTGAGCGACGGCGACGACCGCCAGCATCTCGACCCGTGGGCCCAGGTTCGCGACTATCAGAACGCCGTCAGCTTCCTCGAGCGCCATGAAGAGGTCGATCCCAAGCGCATCGGCGCATGGGGCATCTCGTACTCCGGCGGACACGTCCTCATCCTCGCGGCGATCGATCCGCGGGTGAAGACCATCGTCAGCCAGATCCCGGTGGTGGATGGCTACGAGAACATGCGGCGCGCCCACGGCACGATGGAGTATCGGGCGCTCTGGAAGCTGATTCTCGAAGACCGCAAGCTCCGCTACGAGACCGGCGAGCGGCTCTATCTCCCGCACGCGGTGCCGGACCCCAACAAGGAAGTGTCGGCGTGGCCGTTCCCCGAGACGGTCGCGACCTTCATGGAGATCAAGGCCTCGCACGCGCCGCTCTACCAGAACCGGAGCAGCGTCGAGTCCGTCGACCTGCTCATGCAGTACGACATCGGTCCGTTCGTGAAGCGCGTCTACAACACCCCGACGATGATGATCGTCGCCGAAGGGGACGACCTCACCCTGTGGGACCTGGAGATCGGGGCCTTCAACCAGATCCCGACGACGAAAAAGAAGCTCCACGTCATTCCGCACACGACGCACATGAAGCTCTACTCGGACCAGGCGAAGCTCAAGGATGCGGCCAGCCTGGCGAGGGACTGGTTCGTCGAGACGCTGTAGACAAGTACATGGAATAGAACAGGATTCCGCCCGGGAGGGA
>JALHRF010000032.1 GCA_022841545.1 Bauldia sp.
GGGATCGACGAGCGTAGCCAGACGGAACGGCTCGCCAGCGATGCCGAGGTCCATCCGGCCGCCGTTGAAGGATCGCGTCTTGTCGTCAACCCTGCACGGAAGCTTTCGATCGACTTCGACGGTGATGTCGGTCCCGACCCTCGTGATCAGAGGCGGGCCCGATAGGTCCGGGCCGATCAGCCATTCGAGCATCTCACGGCGCCGCTCCTCTTCCAGGAGGACAACCGAGAACTGCCCCTCCGTGCCCTTGGGCTCCCGTGCAAAGGGCAGGCGTGGGCCGGAATGACTCGTAAGCAGCGCCTCGACCATCAGCCAGCGTCCCGACAAGACATTTCCATCGATCGCCACATCGCACTCGACGGCTTCGAGGCGCGCTACCGCGGCGGCCAGGTTCCGTCGCCCGTTGAGAATCTTCTCCGCGACGCTCGTCTCCCGGGACCGGCGCGCGCGGAATGACTCCGCGAGGGCGCCGAAGCCAGCGCCCTCCATAAGGGTACCGCTCCCCCATGGTCCGCTAACCGTCCCCGCACTGAATTCCGTCGTTGTCCGGGCTTGGAGCCAGGTGGCGATCTCGTGACGCCCCGAGAATCCCAAACTGGCGGCGATATTGTTGGCGCCTCCGAGCGGTATGATCCCCACGGGCTTGCGGCGATCCGGTAGCTTCTTCAAGCAGCCGGCTACGGTGCCATCTCCGCCGGCAATGACGACCGCATCGAAGTCGCCAGACAGGCAATCAGGAAAATCATCGCTCTTCGTCGAGCAATAGGTGACGTCCGCGTCGGCTTCCAGCGATGCGACGAGATCGTCCTTCGGGTGGTCGGCCATCCCGGCTGTCGGATTGTGAAGTAGAAGAACCTGCATTCAACCCTCGCATCGCGGATGCCCACTGTTAACGACGCGAAGCATGAAACGGTTCTCATCGCGTAAGCGGGTGCGAGGAAAGGCAGCGCGGCTGGCGTTGCGACTGATCAGGGACCAGAATCACGGTCGCATCGGTTGGACTCGCCCCGGCGGCCGCGGTCTGCCCCTCTCCCCAAGTCCGTCCAACCGCCGAAGTGCGGCGGCCCAGAGCGCGAGAGCACCCTTATCTCGATCGGACCAAGCCGGACTCAGGATTGCCGGTTCACCGCGCGCCATCCTTCCCTGGTGACCAGCCACCCATTCTCGGCCTGTCGGAGCAGGCCGTGCCCTTCGAGATCGAGAAGCCAGCCTTGCAGCGTTGTCGGCGCAGGCGGGTCGCCCATCCGCGCGATGATGTCGGGAATGGTGGCTACGATCGGTTCTTCACCGTCCTCGCTGATGCGTCCGCAAGCGGCGTGGAGAGCGCGATCGAGATGGGCGGGCAATTGCGAGGCCATCGATAAACACCCGAGAGCGGGAGTGGGCCGGGCTTATCGCCTGGCCCACCGACCGGAGAGACTACCGAGGATAAGGTGCACGAATGCGTTCGCGCTCCGCCTCGCTGATATCGTAGGGTTCCGCGCGGGGATCATAACCGCTCCATCCCGCGCTGACATACTCCGTCCGTCGGCGCAGCGGATCGACCGGAGCATGTCCATCCAGGATGGACTGCACAGTCGGAACCAGGCTGTCCTCGGATCGCACCGTGACCAGCGTTCCGCCACGGCGCACCGCCTCGGAATAGACCTCGGCGTCTTCCTTCGACACGCCCGCGTCGGCGAGTGCGCCAACGAGGCCCCCGGCTGCGGCCCCCGCGACGGCGCCGGCCAACGTTGCGGCCAGCCAGCCGGCGGCCACGACCGGTCCGATTCCGGGGATCGCGATCATTCCGAGGCCAGCGAGCAGCCCTCCCGCCCCTCCGACGGTCGCACCGATGCCTGCGCCGGTGGCGGCACCCGAGACCTCGTCCACGTCGTCATATTCCGCGCTGACATGCTTGTTGGCGACCAGGCTGATCTCTGAGTCATCAATTCCCGCCGATTTGAGATCGGCCACCACCTGTTGCGCCTGACCGTAGGTGTCGTACACCCGGCTTAGAGTCTTCATGGCTGCTGTTCTCCTGGATCACATGTTTGAGGCGACGACGTTGCCCTTGAAGTCGACGGCAACGTTGACCGACTGGCCCTGGGACTGGGCGGTGCCGCGCCAGATTCCGTTGTCGTCCTGCGTCAGGGCGGAAACCGAGGTGAAACCGGCGGCGAGGACGCGATCCTGCGCTTGCCCCTCGGTGAAGCTGTTGGCCCCTTCGAACGGAGCGCCAGCTTCGGGCACCGTCACATCGAAGTAGCCGGCGGCGCAATATTCCTCGAAGGCAGCTTGATCGAGCATGCCCTGCGGAACGGGCTGCTCGGCGACACGCAGTGCGGCCGCGTAGCGGGCCGACTCGGACTCATCGAGGATGCCATCCCCGTTCGCGTCCGCGGTTGTCCAGGCGGTGCTGCATTCCTCTGCGGTCATCGCGGCATGCGCGGGGATGGAAATACCGGTGGCAACTGCCATCGCCAACATTGCAGTTCTCATTGCGGAGGCCTTTCCGTTCGACTCAAGGCCTGCATAAGTCTCGCTGAGGGCTTTGGTTCCGGGCCCCAAATAGGAGCCGGGTTGGCGGAACCCGCTGCCTCCGCTTCCTCCGGCCGGGCGTTCGTCCGCGACCGCGTGGTCAGCCGCCAGTGCACCGAGAACAGGCGCTGCAGGGTGCGGCCGGTGAGCACGTCCGCAGCGGCGCCTGGGTCTTCTCCCGCCATCGGGAAACGCCCCTGAGCGGCCCAGCGCGCAAGCGGTTCCTTTCGGGTCGCCGGCCTCGGAACCGCCGCCGACGTTGCGCGTTCAAATCCACGCTCACACGGAGGCCGTCACAGTTCCTGTCCGATCTCTTCTACGACACGCTCCGCGCCACTTGCGGGGCGGCCAAGCACTTGGCGCCGGCGCTGCCGAAAGGCCGCCGACGAGACGTTGAACGGCATTTCTGACGGCATCAAACGAGAGGCGGAAGTCGAAGAAGCGGCATGGACCATACTCGAGGAAAGCCGCTCTACCGGATGGAGCAGTCGCCGGGCCTGTCCCAATTCGGCAGACCGTCTCAGCGGATTGAACCGTCCCAGCAAAGGCGAGGGCGGCTCACGGGAGTGTGGGGGGCGGTGAACTTGCTTCTGACTTCCGAAGCCGCGCGACGAGAGCAAATCCCCAGGCGGGTCCGCAGATAGACCCGCCCCTTTTCCCAATTCACGGCTCCCGGGCTGAAGGCAGGACATCCATGGCAAAGAAACGAAGCAGCGCGTCGGAAAAAGTGACCTACTCGGACCAAGCCATTATCCGGGGTGAAGGTGGCGAAACGCATCAGGTCGCCGGAGACGGTCAGGACGTCCTGACGACGCAACAGGGGGTGCCGGTCGCCGATGACCAGAACACGCTTCGACAAGGTGATCGAGGGCCGTCACTCATTGAGGACTCCCACTTCCGGGAGAAGATCTTCCACTTTGACCATGAGCGTATTCCCGAACGCGTCGTTCACGCGCGCGGCTACGGCGCCCATGGCTTCTTCGAGACCTACGAGCCGCTCACCGGGCTCACGCGCGCCGACATCTTTCAGCGGGCGGGAGAGCGGACGCCGGTCTTCGTGCGGTTCTCGACCGTGGCAGGCAACAAGGGATCATTTGACCTTGCCCGCGATGTGCGGGGCTTTGCGGTGAAGTTCTACACCAGGGAGGGAAACTGGGATCTCGTCGGCAACAATATCCCGGTCTTCTTCATCCAGGATGCCATCAAGTTTCCCGACGTGATCCACTCGGTGAAGCAGGAGCCGGACAAGGCCTTCCCGCAGGCGGCGAGCGCGCACGATAACTTCTGGGACTTCATCTCGCTGACGCCCGAGTCGATGCACATGGTCATGTGGATCATGTCGGATCGAGCGATCCCGCGCTCGTTCCGATTCATGGAGGGTTTTGGCGTCCATACCTTTCGCCTGATCGACGCCAAGGGTGCGTCGACCTTCGTCAAGTTCCTCTGGAAGCCGAAGCTCGGCATGCAGTCGGTGGTCTGGAACGAAGCGGTGAAGATCAACGGCGCCGATCCCGACTTCCATCGCCGTGATCTCTGGAACGCCATCCAGAGCGGCGACTACCCGGAGTGGGAGCTCTGCATGCAGACCTTCGATCAGGACTTCGCCGACAGCTTCGATTTCGACGTGCTGGATCCCACGAAGCTGATCCCGGAAGAACTCCTGCCTGCCAAACCCGTGGGCCGGCTGGTGCTCGACAGGATGCCGGAGAACTTCTTCGCCGAGACCGAACAGGTCGCCTTCATGACGCAGAATATCGTGCCGGGAATCGACTTCTCCAACGATCCGCTCCTTCAGGGTCGGAACTTCTCCTATCTCGACACCCAGCTCAAGCGGCTCGGTAGCCCCAACTTCACGCATCTCCCGATCAATGCGCCCAAGTGCCCCGTCCACAATTTCCAGCAGGATGGGCACATGGCGATGCGGAACCCGCGGGGTCGCGCCAACTACGAGCCCAACTCCTGGGGACCGGACGTGGGCGGGCCGCGGGAGTCTCCCGAACGCGGCTTCGTCAGCTTCGCACAGGAGGCCGAGGGCCTCCGAAGGCACGCGTGCGCTCGGCAAGCTTCGCCGACCACTACAGTCAAGCCAACCAGTTCTACCGCAGCCAGAACCCGGTGGAACAGAAGCACATTGCAGATGCCCTGGTGTTCGAACTCAGCAAGGTGGAGACGCCGGCGATCCGCGAACGAATGCTGTCGCACCTTCGCAACATCGACGGCGGCCTTGCCGAGAATGTCGCCGTGGGGCTCGGCATCCCGAAGCTTCCGACGGCCGCGCCCCCGGCGGTGCCCCCTCGCCACGATCTTGCAGTCTCGGATGCACTGAGCATTCTCAAGAATCCGCCCGGGACCTTCAAAGGCCGAAAGCTGGGCGTGCTGATAACGGACGGAGCCGACACGGATACATTGTCGGCAATCCGGAAGGCTGTTTCAGCCGAGGAGGGCAACCTCGAACTGGTCGCTCCCGCCGTCGGCGGAATTGCGTTGAGCGACGGCGACTTGGTGCCGGCCCAGCACAAGATCGAAGGAGGTCCGTCCGTGGTCTTCGATGCGGTCGTGGTGCTGGCGAGCGACGCCGGTGTGGCGAAGCTGCTCGACAATCCCGCGGCACGAGACTTCGTGGCCGACGCCCATGCGCACTACAAGTTCATCGGCTTCACGGAGCCGGCACGCGAGCTCTTCCAGAGGGCAGGACTACCAGACGACCTTGACGAGGGTTACGTGCAGCTTGACGACCCCGGCAGTGTCGCTGATTTCCTGGCACGGTGTCGGGAGTTGCGCTTCTGGAGCCGTGCGGGCGGAGTTTGAGGGAGAATGTCGGGCGACGCCCGAGATAACAAGCGCCCGCGCCGCGAAAGGGCACGCGGTTACCAAACTCGGCATGAGGCCTCGAGTCCGCTCCTTCCACGCGTTCGGGGCCGCCGCCGCAAGGACGGCGGTCAAGGCCAGTGCTGTGGATACGGCAAGGGCCGCCCGCCCTGGGTGGGCGACGCGCCGGTCGCCTCGATCCGCCAGGCAAGGTGGATGGTGAGCGCCTGCGCGAATCCCGTGGCGATCATGCAGGTCACGGCGACTGTGCGGGACACGTGGATATGACCGCTGCACCGGACTCGGGACGACGATGCCGAAGACAAGGCGGACGGAGGGTTAGTGCCCGATTTCCACTGGCGGCGCGACCCTTGATGGGCTTTGGTCTAGCGTGGCGGACCACCTCTGCGAGAGACCATCATGGAGACTGCCCATTTCGTCATCGTCGGCGGGGGAACGGCGGGCTGGCTGACGGCCTTCATCACTCAGGACAGCGCACGGCGGGCCGGACTGGACCTGAAGATTTCCGTGGTGGAATCGTCGAAGATCCCGACGGTCGGGGTCGGCGAGGCCTCGACCGCGGCGCTCCGCGTCTTCTTCCAGTATTTCGGGATCGACGAGTTCGAGTTCTTCCGCGAGACGGGCGCCACCTTCAAGCTCGGCATCCGCCATCACAACTGGCGGCGGAAGGGCTACACCTATTACGGCCCGATCGACGATCCGCACCAGGTCGTGGCGCCGCCGCCGGGCGCATCCTCCGACTACCTCAACATCTACTGCGTCGCCGCCGGCCGGAAGGTGCAGGACATGCACCTGTTCGGGCCGCTGCTCGAGCGCCGCAAGGCGCCCTACGCGCGGAAGGCCGACGGGTCGCTGATCCCGCTCGGCCCCTTCCACCATGCCTTCCATTTCGACCAGGCGCTGCTCGGCCAGTTCCTGAAGCGGAAGGCGAAGGGCGTCGAGATCGTCGATGCGGTGGTGGCCGGCGTTGAGCGCGATCCGGAGAGCGGCGACATCGCGGCGCTGGTCACCGACGACGGCGCGCGGCTCGCGGCCGACTTCTTCATCGACGCGACCGGCTTCAGGAAGCGCATCATCGTCCAGGAACTCAACGCGCCCTGGGTCTCCTACCAGAAGGAGCTGCCGGTCAATCGGGCGCTCCCGTTCTGGCTCGACATCGCGGACGGCGAGGAGATCAACAACTACACCCACGCCTGGGCGCAGGAGGCGGGCTGGATTTGGCAGATCCCGACCCAGACCCGCTACGGCTGCGGCTACGTCTACTCGGACGAGTTTCGCACCCCCGATGAAGCCAAGCGCGAGGTGGAGCAGCTGCTCGGCCGGGAGATCGAGGTGCGCTCCGACATTCGGTTCCAGATCGGCCGGCTGGAGACGCCGTGGATGCACAACTGCCTCGCCGTCGGCCTGTCATCGTCGTTCCTCGAGCCGCTGGAATCGACCTCGATCCACGGCACGATCGTGCAGATGATGCTGTTCGGCGCGCGGTTCCTGAAGCACCCCGCGCGGATGACCGCGGCCGACCGCGCCGACTACAACGCCCGGGTCGGCCGGCAGGTCGACGACTTCCGCACCTTCGTCAACATGCACTACATGACCGAACGCGACGACACGCCGTTCTGGCGCGAGGTCAAGGCGCACCGCCTGCATCCCGAGACGAAGGAGCGGCTCGCCTTCTGGCGGAGAGAGATGCCGAAGCGCGAGCACTTCGTCGATTTCCTCGACGGCCTCCCGCACATCGAGACGCAGCTCTACTACCCGGTGCTCGACGGACTCGGCATCCTCGATCCGGCGGTCGCGAAAGCGGAGATGGCGCGGGCGCCATCGGTCCGCGCCTTCGCGCGGAAGACCGTGGACAGTCTCGTCCGCGAATACAGGCAGGCGGCGACCAGGGCCATGGGCCACGCCGAGTTCCTGGCCTACGTCCGCGACAACCGCTGACCGCCTCCCGTCGTCAGGCCACGCGGAGGCGCTGGACGCCGCCGTGGACCCAGGCCGGAAGCCAGTCGCCATGGGCCGCGATCAGTTCGTCGACCATCGCCCAGATCTGGTCGAGATCGAGCTCGGCCGCAGTGTGCGGATCCATCATCGCGGCATGATAGATGTGCTCGCGGTTCTCGCTCATCAGCGCCCGCACGGTCAGTTCCTGAACGTTGAGGTTGGTGCGGATGAGCGCGGTGAGTTGCGGCGGCAGGTCGCCGATATAGGTCGGCTGGACGCCGTTCCGGTCGACGAGGCAGGGCACCTCGACGGGCGCGTCTTCCGGGAGCGAGGTGATGCAGCCGTTGTTGCGGAGGTTGCCGTAGATCACCGAGGGTTCGCCGGTCCAGACCGAATTGATGATCGAGGACGCATACTCGCGGCTCGCCCCGACCTCGATGGTCGCCGCGTCGCGATACTCCTGCGCCTGCGCCTTCCAGCGCGCGATCTGCTCGCTGCAGCGCTTGGGGTATTCGTCGAGCGGAATGCCGAAGCGCTCGATCAGGTCCGGCCGGTCGCGCTTGATGAACCACGGCGTGTATTCGGCGAAATGCTCCGAGCTCTCGGTGACGAAATAGCCGAGCCGGGTGAGCATCTCGTAGCGCACGCGGTTGGGGCAGCGCGGGTTCCAGCCCGGCTTCGGCGCGCGGCCCTCGCGATAGGCGCGCACGAGATCGGGGTAGAGGTTGCGGAGGCTGCCGTCAGCCATGACCTCCTCGAACTTGAGGAAGAACGCCATGTGGTTGATGCCTGCGGCGCGGTAGCGGATGCTCTCGTAGGGGAGGTCGAGATCGTGGGCGAGCTCCATCGCCGTGCCCTGCACCGAGTGGCAGAGGCCGACCTGGCGGATCGTTGGGTACTTCGCGGTGATCGCCCAGGTGTTGATCGCCATCGGGTTGACGTACTGGAGCATGATCGCGTCCGGGCAGACGGCGAGGATGTCCTCGCAGACGGCCCAGAGGTGGGGCACCGTCCGGAGGCCGCGCATGATGCCGCCGACGCCGAGCGTGTCGGCGATGGTCTGCCGCAGGCCGTATTTCTTCGGCACCTCGAAGTCGGTGACGGTGCAGGGCTCGTAGCCGCCGACCTGGAAGGCGACGATGACGAAGTCGGCATCGGCGAGGCTGGCGCGCCGGTCGGCGAAGGTCGAGACGGTCGCGGCAACGCCGAGGGCGGCGATCAGCTTGCCGGCGACGATCGCCGATTCGTTCAGCCGCTGCTCGTCGATGTCCATGAGCCGGAGTTCGGCGCCGGCCAGCGCCGGCCGCTGCAGGATGTCGCCGACGATGTTCTTCATGAACACGGTCGAGCCGGCGCCGATGAACGCGATCTTGGGATTGGCAGGCACGTCTTTTTGCTCCGTGGCGGGATCGTCAGGCGGCGACGTCGAAAGCCGCCTTCACCAGACGTTCGGTGTAGGGCGTCCTGGGACGGGTGAGGACTTCGGCGACCGGGCCCTCCTCGACCACCTTGCCATGCTGCATGACAATGACCCGGTGGCAGAGGGCGCGGACGACCTTGAGGTCGTGCGAGATGAACAGGTAGCTGAGGCCGCGCTCGTGCTGGAGCTTGCGCAGGAGTTCGACGATCTGCGCCTGGACGGACAGGTCGAGGGCGGAGGTCGGCTCGTCGAGCAGGATGAACTCCGGCTCGAGCGCGATGGCGCGGGCGATGGCGATGCGCTGGCGCTGGCCGCCGGAAAACTCGTGGGGGAAGCGCGACAGGATGGTGTCGGGGAGCCCGGCATCGCGGAGCGCCTGCCGGACGCGCTCCAGGCGCTCCTTCGAGCCGTCGCCGATGCGGTTGACGATCAGCCCTTCCTCGACGATCTGGCGGATCGACATGCGCGGGTTGAGGGACGCGAAGGGGTCCTGGAAGACGATCTGCATGCGCGAGCGGAGCGGCCGCATCTCGCGGCGGGTCTTGTCGTGGATGGCCTCGCCGGCAAAGTAGACCTCGCCGGTGCTGTGGGTGATGAGGCGGATCAGGGCCTGGCCGAAGGTGGTCTTGCCGGAGCCCGACTCGCCGACCAGCCCCAGTGTCTCGTGGCGCTGGAGGCGAAGGTCGAGGCCGTCGACCGCGACCAGGTCGAAGTAATCCGGCCTGAACATGCCGCCGCGGCGGAGCGTATAGGAGACGCGGACGTTCCGTCCCTCGAGGATGACGGGGTTGTCCTCCGCCAGCGGCCGCGCGATCCCCTTCGGCTCCGAGGCGAGGAGATGCTGGGTGTAGGGATGGCGCGGACGGGTGAACACCTGTTCGGTGAGGTTGTGCTCCTTCACCTCGCCGTCCTGCATCACATAGACGTAGTGGGCGAATTTCCGCACTATGGTGAGGTCGTGGGTGATCAGGATCACCGCCATGCCGTAGCGGGCCTGGAGGTCCTTGATCAGGTTGAGGATCTGGGCCTGGACGGTGACGTCGAGCGCGGTGGTCGGCTCGTCGGCGATCAGCACGTCGGGCCGGTTGGCGAGCGCCATGGCGATCATCACGCGCTGGCGCTGGCCGCCGGAGAGCTGGTGCGGATACTGGCGGAGGCGCGCCTCCGGCTCCGGAATCTGCACTTCCTCGAGCAGTTCGCGCGCCCGCACCATCGCCTCGCGCTTGCTCATCTTCGTGTGGAGCAGGATGATCTCGGCGATCTGCGCCCCGACGGTATAGACCGGGTTCAGCGAGCTCATCGGCTCCTGGAAGATCATCGAGATGCGGTTGCCGCGGAGCGCGCGGCGCTTGCGCGGGCTGAAGGCGAGGATGTTCTCGCCGTCGAGCTCGATGCGGGCGTCGGGGCCGATCGTCGCGCGCTTGGTGAGGAGGCCCATCACGGAGCGTGCCGTGACCGACTTGCCGGACCCGGACTCGCCGACGATGGCGATGGTCTCGCCGCGGTGAAGCTGGAAGGAGACGTCGCGCACCGCCTCGACGGTGCCGCCCTCGACCTTGAAGGAAACCGCGATGCTGCGCGCGTCGAGGATCAGCGACCGGCCGTGGACGTCGAGGTCGAAGCGCTCCGGCGGGGCGAAGGGGTTGATCTCGGCCATTGCCCCCCTCAATACGGATCGACCGCGTCGCGGAGGCCGTCGCCGAGCGCGTTGAACGCGAACACGGCGATGAGCACGAAGGCGACGGGCGACAGGATCCACGGGTATGAGCCGATCACCGAGAAGGTCCCGGTGTCCTGGAGCATCAGCCCCCACGAGATGAGCGGCGGCTTCACCGCGAAGCCGAGGAAGCCGAGGAACGATTCGAGCAGAATGACGGCGGGGATCGCGATGGTGACCGCGACGATGACGTGGCTGAGCACATTGGGCAGGATGTGGCGGAATATGATGCGGCCGTCGCCGGCGCCGACCGCCATCGCCGCCCGCACATACTCGATCCGGGCGAGCGCCAGCGTCTTGCCGCGCACCTCGCGCGAGAGCTGCGCCCAGCCGAGCGCCGCGAGCACGGCGATGACGAAGGCGATGAAGACGTTCGACGGCGCGGTGATCGGGATGAGCGTGGTGAGCGCGAGATAAAGCGGCAGCTGCGGGAAGGCGAGCACCACGTCCACCACCCGCTGGAGCCAGGCGTCGAGCCGTCCGCCGAGGTAGCCCGAGGTGATGCCGATAGTGGTGCCGACGATGGTGGTGATGCTGACCACGATCAGCGCGATGGTCAGCGATATCCGCGAGCCGACGATGCCGCGGGAGAGGATATCGCGGCCGAGCTTGTCGGTGCCGAGGAAATGCACCGGGCGGCCGTCGACCGCGCCGAAAAAGTGAATGTCGGACGGGATCAGCCAGAGGATGTTGTGCGGGTATCCCTTCACGAAGAAGCCGAGGTCGATCGGGTTCTCGTAGTCGGGGCCGGTCAGCGGCTGGAAGGTGACAGGGTCGAACTCGCCGGTCTCGATCGTCGGATAGACCCGCGGCCGTAGCGTGAAGCTGCCGTCGGCGGTGAAGAAGCTGACGGCGTCCGGCGGCGAGAAGGCGAGGTTCGACGCCTTGGGATCGACCGGGGCGAAGAAATCCGCGAACAGCGCCATGATCAGGAGCGCCGAGACGAGCACGAGGCCGATCATGCCGCTGATCGAGCGCCGGAATCGCCGCCAGACCAGCACGCGGTAGCTTTCGCCGCCCTGGGCGAGGCGGCCCTTGGCGGGAGGCGCGGAGGCCGGCGCGGCGACGCGTGGGGCGGTCTTGTCGAGGGCCGGGTCGTCCTCCACGCGGACTTCGGTCATGCCGCCCTCCCGCCGAGGCGTACGCGCGGATCGAGGACGGCGAGCAGCACGTCGGCGATGATGTTGCCGACGATCAGCGTGGCGGCGAGCACCAGCATGAAGGTCGCGGTCACGTAGACGTCGCCGACCGCCATCGAGCCGACGATCGCCGGGCCGACCGTCGCCAGCGAGAAGACGATCGCGACCTCGATCTCGCCGGTCAGCATGTAGGGCAGGGCGACGCCCTGGTAGGCGACGAGCGGGTGGAGCGCGTTGGGGACCGCGTGGCGCATGATCACCGCCGACTCCGGCAGTCCCTTGGCCCTCGCTGTCTCCACATACTGGGCGTTCAGCGTGTCGAGGAGATTCGCCCGCATCACCCGCATGTTGTAGGCGAGGCCGCCGAAGGTGGCGATCAGGATCACCGGCCAGATATGCTGGAGGAGGTCGACGAACTTCGCCCAGGACCACGGCGCCCCGCCATACTGGGAGGAGAAGAAGGTGCCGAAGTTCTGCGCGTTCAGCTTGAAGGCGAGGATGTAGAGAATGATGATGGCGAGCAGGAATCGCGGCACCGTCATGCCGATGAACGACAGGAACGAGAGCGCGGTGTCGGCCCAGCTGTATTGTCGGGTGGCGGCGATGATGCCGAGGCTGATGCCGAAGATCGTCGCCAGGATGTGGCAGGTCAGCGCCAGGGCGAGCGTCGCCGGCAGGCGATCGGCGACGACGTCGCTGACCGGGCGGTTGTAGTAGAAGCTGAAGCCGAAGTCGCCCTCGGTCACGATGCCCTTGACCCACCGGACGTACCGGATGGGCGCAGGGTCGTTGAGGCCATATTGCTCGCGGGCCGCCTCGGCGGCGCGTTCCGCCTCGACGCTCGATACGCCCCGGCTGGTGAGCATGCTGTAGACGTAGTCGCCATAGTCGCCGGGGCGCGCATGGATGATGGCGAAGGTCACCACGCTCAGGACGAAGAGCACGGGGATTGCGGCAAGGATGCGCTTCAGGATGAAAAGCAGCATTTGGCACTCTGCTCCGCGTCGGCGGGCGGGGGAGAAGCGCCCCCGCCCGCACGTGTCGGCTGACGCCCCGACCGGCTAGCCGGGCTCGCCGGGCAGCGTCTCGGCCTGCAGTTGGTACTCCGGCCGCTGCGCATCGGCGGGCACGTAGACGCGTTCGCGGATGATGTTGTCCTCCGCCCAGTTGAACAGGAAGATGGGGGCCCCCGGCGGAATGTTGGCGAACCGCTTATTGATCATGAGCGCGCCGGGGTACTGGGTAAGGCCGACAGCATAGACGTTATCGGTGTACAGCTTCTGATACTGCTTGATCAGATCGACCTGCTCGGCGGGATCTCTGGAGGCCATGAACTTGTTCACGACATCAACCATCTCCTGCTCGAACGGCAGCAGGTCGAGACTGCCATCGGCGCCCGCGCGATGCCCGTATGCCACCTGCGGGCCGGTGGGAGCGAGTGCGACCGTGTTTTGCACGATCGTCGAGAGTTCCGGATAGTTGATACGGACCGGCTGCCAGTCAAACTTGCCCGACAGCGCGAGCGAGTCTCGGGTCGTGCCATCCACGATATTGGGGATGACCCGAATGCCGACGCGTTCCATCATGGCGACAATCGACTCGCCGATGGTCTTGTCGGTCTGGTAGTCGCCATTGATCAGCATCGTGATCTCGACGTCCCCACCGCCAGCCACGCCTTCCGGGAAATTGAGGAAGCCGTTGCCATCGGTGTCCTTGAGCCCGGCTTTCTCGAAGTCGGCCTTGGCGGCCTCGGGATCGTAGGGGAAGAACGCCGTGGACGTCTTGTCGTAGAACGACGTTTCGGCCAGCACACCACCTGGGTAGGGTGTCGTGAACGGCCCCTTCACCAACGCGTCACCCAGCTGCTGCCGGTCGATCGCCCGGGTTACGCCGCGGCGGAAATCGGCGTTGCGGTTGAGCTCCCGCACCGCCTGGCCGCGCTCGTCGGGATCGCCCCAGCCGTTGGCCGAAAGGTTCGGGTACATGGTGTAGGCGATGGTGCGGGCACCAAAGGCAAGACGAACCGGCGCATCAGGCGCGGCCGCCCGCTTGAGCGACTCTACATAGTTCTCGGGCTGCTCGAGGTTTGAGAAGTCCGCCGTACCGGCCACGGTCTGGACATCGCGATCCGCCCAGGTCGAGAGCTTGTACTGAACCTCGTCGAGATAGGGCAGCTGGTTGCCGGCCTCGTCCACCTTCCAGTAGTAGGGGTTCCGGCGGAGGATGACGATGTCGTCGGGCCGGTAGCCGGTGACGACCCAGGCGCCCAGCACCGGATAGTTCATGTAGTCCGGCGGCGGGAAGTTCTTGTAGGTCTCGTAGGTCGCCTCCGGATTGTACTTCGGATGGTGGTCCTTGAGGATGTGCGCCGGATTGGGACAGAAGTTCCCGTAGGCCATCTGATACAGGAACTGCGTCGCAAAGGGTTCCTTGAAGGTCCAGCGGATCGTGTAGTCGTCGAGCGCCTCGAGCTTGGTGCCCTCCCCGAAAGTCGCTTCAGTGGTCCCGACCGCCGGCGTGACGTTCGGGTCGACGATATTGTCGTCCCAGGTGAACATGACGTCGGCGGAGGTGAACGGCACGCCGTCGGACCACTTCGCGCCCTCGACGAGATGCATGGTGAGCTGGTGGCCGTCCTCCGACCATTCCCAGCTCTTGGCGAGGTTCGGCATCGGCTGCAGCTCTTCGGCCTTGATGGTGAAGAGCGGGCCGGTCCGCGTCAGGCACTCGTACATGCCGATGTCGATGCCGCCCCAGCCCTGGTTGTTGCCGGCGAGGAAGTTCCAGCCCTGCGGCCGGCCGCCGATCACGTGGCGCATCGTGTCGCCATAGACCCCGACGCCGTCGGGCATGTTGGCGGTCTTGTAGACCATCGGCTCCTTGGGCAGCCGCTCGGCGACCGGCGGCAGCTTGCCGGTTTCGACGTAGTTCTTGGCTACCCATGCCGGCTCGCTGTACTCCGGCAGCGCCCGGTACTCGAGAATGTCGCCGATGCCGACGAAGCTGGGCGACTGCTGCGCCTCGAATTTCGGCGGGTCGGGCGGCAGCGTCTGAGCCTGTCCGGCGGTCGCCGCTAGGATGACGAGCAGACTTGCGCCGCCCAGTGCCTTGATATGCGCTTTCAACGGTCCCTCCCTGGTAAACCAAGCCGGGCACGGCGCCCGGACGATGTGATCTCCCTCCACCGGAACGTGGTCCGGGGTCGATCCCGACAATCCGCCCGCGTGAGCCGCGGGTCATTATTGTTGTCGCTCGTGGGCGCCAAGCGCGGCGCCCGTCTGTCAATCCGCCGCAAGGTCAGTCCGCGGCCGTTCCTTCGAGAATGCGCGCCGGCCGCCGGGCGGCGCCCTGCCACTCCGTTGTCCGCACCGTCATGCGGCCGAGCCGTTCCTTTGCCGCGGGAATCGCCGCCGCGTATTGCGGCAGCCACCTAGCCTGGGCCACCAGCATCTCGTCGACCATCTGCCAGACCTCCTCGGGGGTGGCGATGGCGCCGACCAGAGGGTCGTGCAGCACGGCGAGCTTGAGGAGGTCGACGTCGCCGCTCATCGCGGCATGCACGGCCATGCGCTGCACGTTGATCGAGGCGATGCAGGTCGCCGCGCACGCCTCCGGCAGCGTGATGCCCGAGGCCATGTTGAGGCCAAAGCCGTCGACGAACCCCGGCGACTCGACAATGGCATCGTCGGGAAGGTTGGCGATGATGCCGGTGTTCCTGACGTTGAAGTGGCCGCGATAGGTCCGGCCGGTCTCGATCGCCTCGAGGATGAAGCTCGCATGCTCGCGCGACCGCGCGGCGGGGTCGATCGGCTCGCCCGCCTCATCGAGAATGCGCGAGAACTCGGCCTCGTAGGTGGCGTTCCGCTCCGCGCAGTGGCGGAGATAGCCGCCGGTCTCGCCGTGGATCCAGTTGGACATGTCGATCCAGCGCCCGATCTCCTCGGGGCGCTTGCGATACCAGGGCAGGTATTCCGACAGGTGCCCGTTCGACTCTGTCGAGTAGAATCCGAAGCGCCTGAGGACATCGATTCGCACCTTCTCCTGGCGCGAATAGACCGGATGCCGCTCGAACGCGGCGAGCAGTTCGTCCTTGCCGATCGCGCGCCCGCGGAAGCGGATGTCGATATACCAGGTCTGGTGGTTGATCCCGGCGCAGATGTAGTCGAGTTCGCTCTTGTCGCGCGCGCCGAGCACGGCCGCGATCTGGTCGCCGCCATGCTGGACGCCATGGCAGAGGCCGATGGTGTCGACCTTGCCGTATTCGAGCGCCGCCCAGGTGTTCATCGCCATCGGGTTGGCGTAGTTGAGGAAGCGCGCACCCGGGGCCGCCACCTCGCGAATGTCCTTGCAGAAGTCGAGGATGACCGGGATGTTGCGCTGGCCGTAGAGGATGCCGCCCGCGCAGATCGTATCGCCGACGCACTGGTCGATGCCGTATTTGAGCGGGATGCGGATGTCGTCCGCATAGGCCTCGAGGCCGCCGACACGAACGCAGTTGATCACGTAGTTCGCGCCCTCGAGCGCCTTGCGGCGGTCGGTGGTCGCGGTGATGGCCGTCGGCAGCCGGTTGGCTTGCACCATGCGGTCGAGCACCTGCCGGATCATCGACAGGCTATGCTCGCTGATGTCGGTCAGCGCGAACTCCGCGTCGCGGAGTTCCGGGACGGACACGATGTCGGCGAACAGGCGACGGGTGAAGCCGATGCTGCCGGCGCCGATGATGGCGATCTTGAGCTTGCCCATGTGGTATCGAAACCCGTTGCCATGCATTCTCGCCGCCAGGAGCGTCGGACGGAAATGCTGCCCGTTCTCGCGTCTTCGGGCATTCCCGTCCGAGCCCCGGGAGGCACTGGTAAATGTCCACCGGCGGCTTGGGGCGGGTGAAATTCAATCTCCCCGCCTGGAAGCGAACCGTTCCAGGATATGATTAGAATGAACGCATGCTGCGGCTGTAGAGAGAAATTGTGCTTCCATGGGTAATTCCGTGCTTGAGCGCCTGGCTACCTACCAGCCGATGATGAAGACGGTTTCCCTGCCGCGCGGCCGTCACCGGCTGCACACCATGCCCACCTCTACGGGCTACGAGATTCGCGACAGCCGGAGCTACGAGTGGAACGGCCGCAAGCGCGGCCAGACGCCCTTCACCGTCCTGCAGCACACCGTCGCCGGGGTGGGCAACCTGCTCTTCGAGCGGCGCCGCTACCGCTTGCGGCCGGGCGACACGATGCTGGTGATCGTCCCGCACAATCACCGCTACTGGGTGGAGGACGGCGAGAGCTGGGAATTCTTCTGGATCTCGATGAGCGGTCAGGAGGCGGTGCGTATCCACCGCACCATCCAGGCCGCGGCCGGGCCCGTGTTTCGCCTCCGCCCCGAGACGATCGAGCGCATCGCCGGGTGCTGCCTGCGCCTGATCGAGGGCCAGGGCGAAATGCCGGGGGCTGCGTCGGCGATCGGCTATGAGGCGGCCTGCACGCTGTTCGACGATGTCTTCGGTTCGCAAAGCGCACTGTCGGAACCGGCCGACGACAATCCGCTGCGCCGCGTGGTCGAGCATATTCGCCGCAACCTCGACAAGCCGCTCACCGTTCCCGACCTCGCGGCGGTGTCCGGTTTCAGTCGGGCCCATTTCTCCCGGATGTTCGCCGCGACGGAAGGCGTGCCGCCCGCCGAGTACGTGCTTGACCAGCGCATGCGCCACGCCGCACGGCTGCTCACCAGCCACGCCCACCTGCCGGTCAAGGAGATCGCCAGCCTGACCGGCTTCGACGACCCGAACTATTTCGCCAAGGTCTTCCGCCGGTTCTTCGGCACCAGCCCCACCGAGTTTCGCACGACCGGGATGTACGCGACGGCAACCAACGCTCAGGCGTCGGTGCGGTGAGGCGGCGCGACCGCCGGTGACACGTTCTCGCGCGAGGGCCGGCGCTGCCCGCTTCCGCATCCCGACGGCAAATGCGTGTGCCCCCCTGCGACCACCGACACCTTTGCATCTTCATTGCCTATGCCCCATCTTCGACCGATGAGCCATGCGGACCCCTCGGCGCTAACCAGGAACGAAGGCATTGTCCTCGCCGCGCTCAAAAGCGCGCGCCGGCCGCTGAGCGCCTATCAGATCATGGAGCACACGACGCCGGAAGGCGTACGGGCACCGCAGCAGATCTACCGGGCGCTTCAGGGGCTGGTCGGCCATCGGTTGGTCCACAGGATCGAATCGCTCAACGCCTACCTCGTCTGCGATCATGCCCCCCATGAGCATCAGTCGGCGTTCGCGGTATGCACCGGGTGCGGAAAGGTCGAGGAGGTGCCCATCGGGAAGGCACTCGGCGGTCTCCTCCGCGCGGTCGCGACGACCGGGTTCGCCGTGCAGACCACGCATATCGAGTTGTCGGGGCTCTGCGCCGCCTGCGGGGAGGGGACGAAGACCGCGGCGGGATGAAAGGTCGGACGTGGCCTCTCAGCCTCGCCCGACCCGGATTGCATCAGCTCGTGCCGAGAGCCTTGGTGAGCTCGTCGGCATTCCACTCGAACATCTTCACGTAGGTCGGGGCTGGGCCATCCGGACCGGAGAGCGCGTCGGAGTACAGTTCGCCGCCGACGGTGGCGTCGGTCTCCGATGCGATCTGGTCGATGAGCTTGGTGTTGGCGATGTTCTCGACGAAGACGGCCGTGATGTGCTCGGCCTTGATCTGGTCGATGATCCTCGCCACGTCCGCCGCCGACGCCTCGGCTTCGGTCGAGAGGCCGGTCGGTGCGATGAACTCGATGCCGTAGGCGGCGCCGAAGTAGCCGAAGGCGTCGTGGGACGTGACTACCTTCCGGCGCTCGGCCGGGATCGCGGCGAAGGCGGCCTTGACCTCGGCGTCGAGCGCCTCGAGCGAGGCGATGTAGGCGGCGGCGTTGGCTTCGTAGGCGGCGGCATTGTCCGGATCGGCCTTGGCGAGGGCCGTTGCGATGTTGCGCGCGTAGATCACGCCGTTGGCGAGGCTCTGCCATGCGTGCGGGTCATTGGACCCATGGTGATGATCGTGGCCGGCTTCCTCCTGGTCATGATCGTCGGCCGCGACCTCATCATGGTCGTGATCGTCATGGCCATCGGCTGCCTCGTCGTGGTCGTCCTCGTCATGGTCCTCGAATTCGCGTGGCGTGATGCCCGTGGTGGCGACCACTTCGGCGCCGTTGAAGCCTGATGCCGCCACGAGACGAGGCAGCCAGGTCTCGAAGTCGAGGCCATTGACGACGAGCACGTCGGCGGCGGCGATGTTCGCGGCATCGGCCGGCGTCGGCTCGTAGACGTGGGCGTCGCCATCCGGGCCCACCAGAGTCGTGACCGCGACGTGGTCCTTGCCGATCTGCTGCACCATGTCGCCGAGGATCGAGAAGCTCGCCACGACCTTCAACGGTTCGGCCGCGAATGCCCCGAGAGGCGACAATGCATAGAGCGCGACGCCGGCGACGGCGCCAAGCAGGGTTCTGCGGTTCAGCATGGGATTCTCCTTCTGACTATCGTTCGAGGTGGCGGAGGCGGATGACGGACGCCGCAATGCTGCCGTGGCGGCCGCAAGAAACGCTGGCGAGGTAGAGGGCTCCGGCCGAGAGGATGATCGCCGGTGAAGCGGGAACGCTCGCGTGATAGGAAAGCAGGAGCCCGGCGACGCTCGACGCGCTGCCGAGTGCGACGGCGACGGCCATCTGCCCGGGAACGGTCTCGGCCCAGAAGCGCGCGGCAGCTGCCGGCAGCATCATCAGGCCGACCACCATCAGCGTGCCCAGCGCATGGAAGCCGCCGACGAGGTTGAGGACGACGAGCGTGACGAAGGTCATGTGCGCCACCGGTCCGGCGCGCCCGATGACGCGGAGGAAGCCGGGATCGAGGCACTCCATGACCAGGGGGCGATAGACCGCCGCGAGAGCCACGAGCGTCAGCGTGGTGATTGTGAGGATGAGGATCAGCGCCGGATCGTTGAGCGCCAGCACCGTGCCGAAGAGGACGTGCAAGAGGTCGACGCTCGAGCCGCGGAGGGAGACGATCAGCACGCCGAGGCCGAGCGAGATGAGGTAGAAGGCGGCGAAGCTCGCGTCCTCGCGAAGCGGCGTGAGGCGCGAGACGACGCCGGCGAAGACCGCCACGGCAAGCCCGGTGACGAGCCCGCCGATGGTCATGGCCAGAAGCGAGAGGCCGGCGACCAGGAAGCCGATCGCAGCGCCGGGAAGGATCGCGTGCGACATCGCATCGCCGACGAGACTCATGCGGCGAAGGACGAGGAGCACTCCGAGCGGGCAGGAACCGGCCGACAGCGCGATGCAGCCGGCGAGCGCCCGGCGCATGAAGCCGTATTCGACGAACGGCGCGAACAGCTCCGCCGGCGTCATGCCGCGCTCCGGTCGCACACGGCCGCATCGTCGTCCCATGCCTCGCTCATCTGCCGGGCGGCGAGCAGGTTCTCTGGCCGCATCGCCTCGGCGGTCGAACCCCATGCGACGGGCTCGCGCGCGATCAGCAGCGTGTCGGGAAAGTGCTGTTGCACGAGTTCGAAGTCGTGGAGGACCGCGATGATCGTGCGGTTCTCGCCGTGCCAGCGATGGACGAGGGCGAGGAGGTCGGCGGTGGTGCGCCGGTCGATGGCCGTGAACGGCTCGTCGAGGATCAGGAGCCGCGCGTCCTGGAGCAGCATGCGGGCGAACAGCGCGCGCTGGAGCTGGCCGCCGGAAAGCGTGCCGATCACGCGACGCTCGAGCCCGCCCAGGCCGACGGCGGCGAGCGCCGCATCGATCTGGTCGAGGTCGTCTCTCGCGATGCGGCGAAAGGCGCCCGACCGTCGCCAGCGTCCCATGGCGACGAGATCATGGACTGTCACGGGGAACGTCCGGTCGACGTCGCTGATCTGCGGCAGGTAGGCAATGTCGCGGCGGTCCACGCCCTCCAGCGCGATGCTCCCTTCGGAAGGCTTCAGCGTGCCGACAATGCCCTTCACAAGCGTCGACTTGCCGGCGCCATTCGGCCCGAAAATCGCCGTCAGCGAGCCGGGCGCGAACTGGCCGGTGACGTGATGCACGGCCGGATGTCGCCGGTAGGCGAGCGTCACGTCCTCCAGTCGGACCGCGGGGGGCGCGATGAGCTTCATTACAGCCAGTCCATCGCCCAGGCGCCAAAAAGCCACAGCACCGCGCTTGCGGCGAGGGCGAGCACCAGCCTGTCGAGGGCCGAACTCCGGAGGCCCCAGATCCGCCAACCGTGCCCGCGCGTCGTCATGAGGGGAACAGGCCGGGCTTCGAGGGGTCGCAGCCGGCGCAAAGCCCCTCAAGCTCCACGACGCCACGGGCCAGGGCGAAGTCGCGGGCCAGGGCCAGATGCGCCAGCCGTTGCTCGATCAGGGGATCGTCGATCTGGGTGGCAACACCGCAGGCGTCGCACAGCAGGAACACCCGTGTCGGCCTCGATGTCGCCGGGTCCACCGACAGGAACGCGCCGCGGCTCTCGATCCGCGCGATGGCGCCCATTGCACTGAGCTGACCGAGCGCCCGGTAGACCGTGGGCGGCGAGACGTGACGTCCCAGCCGCTCCTCGAGCTTCGCCAGGAGCGCATAGGCGGTGAGCGGCCGTCCGCTCTCGGCCAGAATCCCGCGAGCGATCTCGTGCAGCGGCACGCGCGCGGCCTCGCGACGCGTGCGTCCCGGCCGTGGCGAAGCGAGGTCGCCAACGCTGTTCAAACCCGCTCCCCCGCCTCCGCAATGCAGTTGCGGAAGCCCGCTTCCAGGAGGTCGCGATCGAGATTGCGGCCGATGAAGACCAGCCGGCTCTCGCGGCGCTCATCGTGGCGCCACGAGCGTTGATGGAGCCCCTCCGAGAGCATGTGCACCGCCTGGAAGACGAAGCGGTCGGGATCGTCCTTGAAGGAGATGATGCCCTTGGTGCGAAGCATGTCCTGCCCTTGGGTCGCGAGCACCATCTGCAGCCAGTACAGGAACCGGTCGGGATGAAGCGGCTCGTCCAGGCGCAGCGAGACGCTGGTGACGTCCTCATCGTGGTCGTGTTCATGCCCGCCGTCGAGGAAGTCGGGCTCGAACTCGAGGACGCGAGAGAGATCGAAGGCGTGGCGGTCGAGCACCTTGTCGAGGGCAATCTCGCAGCGCTGCGCGTGGTGCACCATCGCCCAGCCGTTGATGCTCCGGATCTGCCGTTCGACCGCCGCCAGCTCCTCGGCGTCGACGAGATCGGTCTTGTTGAGCACGATCACGTCGGCGAAGGCGACCTGCTCCTTGGCTTCGTCGCTGTCCTTGAGCCGAGCAAGCAGGTTCTTGGCGTCGACCACCGTGACGATCGCGTCGAGGGACGTACGGCGGCGAACCTCGTCGTCGACGAAGAAGGTCTGTGCGACCGGCGCCGGGTCGGCAAGTCCGGTGGTCTCGACCAGGATTCCGTCGAAGCTGCCCTTCCGCTTCATGAGCCCCTCGATGATGCGGATCAGATCGCCGCGAACGGTGCAGCAGATGCATCCGTTGTTCATCTCGAAGACTTCCTCGTCGGCATCGACCACGAGGTCGTTGTCGATGCCGATCTCGCCGAACTCGTTGACGATCACCGCATACCGCTTGCCGTGCTTCTCGGTGAGAATGCGGTTGAGAAGCGTGGTCTTGCCGGCGCCGAGGTAGCCCGTCAGGACAGTGACCGGAATCTTGTGTCGCGGCTCAGGCAAGGCCGGTTTTGAAGCCATTCTTCGATGCTCTCTCGCGTGATGGAATGTTATAACATCACATTTCCATATCGAGGAAGATCACCCCACGCAAGGGGGAAGATGCGGCCCTGGATGCCGCCCGGCGAATGAATGGCCATTCACGCAAAGACGCCGGAAGCGCCGGAGCAGGGGCGGGCGACCGGTAGATGCGGATTGGGGTTCCGTCGCGCCGCAACGTCGCGGGGCCACCGGGCCGGCGACGCCCCCGGCAGCTCTCTTGACATCACTCGGATCGTCGGCGCCTTTTGAATTCGGGGAACAGGTGGATCGGCGATTTCGGCAAGAGCCGGGGGACGCCAGGTCCTGACGATGAGCGCGATCGGGGGAATCGGCCGAAGCTGCCCCACGGTCTCCGTGTCCATGCTAGTTTCCGCCCCCGCACACCGGAAGATCGAAGAGCATTCCATGGTTTTCACGCCCGCACGACTGGTCATGACGATCTTCGTGATGCACTCGTTCGTCATGACCAACTGGTTTCCCCGGATACCAGACATGCAGGCGAAGCTCGGGGTCGGTCCGGGCGACCTGTCGCTCGGACTTCTCGGCGCTTCGATCGGGACACTCGTATCCCTGCCATTTGCCGGGCAGATCATCGAGTGGCTGGCGCCCCGGCGCACGATCCTCGTTGCCTTCGTCTTCTATGCCGCCGGATTCGCGCTTGTGGGGTGGGCGTGGAGCGTGCCCAGCCTGTTTGCGGCGCTCTTTCTCGCGGGTCTGTTCCTGCCCATCGTCGACGTCGCCATGAATGTCGAGGCTGACCGAATCGAGTCGTCGACCGGCCGTCGGATCATGAACACCTGCCATGGCTTCTGGAGCGTAGGGTCGATCATCGGCGGGTTGAGCGGGGCCGTGTTCGCAAGCCTCGAAGTCGACATCCGCTGGCATCTCGCGATCGCCGGCGTCGTGAGCATCCCGATCGCACTCGCAGCCGCATACCGGCTGCCGCCGGCTTCCGCCAGGCCGCTGACGCGCGAGAAGCGTCGCTTCCGGATCGCGCTTCCGACCCTGACCCTCCTGCCTCTGTGCATCTTTGCCTTCGGCATGCTGCTCGTGGAGGCTGCCGCCCTCGACTGGAGTTCCGTGTTCCTGCGTTCGGTGATGGGGGCGTCACCGTTCGGCGCAGGGGTCGGATTTGCCGCCTTCACGATCGCTATGGCGGTGGGCCGCTTTTTCGGCGACTGGGCTGCCGTTCGATTTGGACCGGTCGCCGTCGCACGAAGCTGCGGGCTGATCGGGCTCGCCGGTCTTGTCGCCGTGATCACTGCCCCGATCCTCCTTCAGGCGGTCGTCGGCCTTGCTGCGATCGGGCTCGGCGTGTCCGTCGCCGTGCCGCTCGCCGTCAGCGCTGCGGCGAGCCGCGGAGACCGGCCCGCCTCGGTCAACGTCGCCGCACTGTCCCTGGTGGCGTTCAGCGGCTTCCTGGTGGAGCCGCCGCTGGTCGGTTTCGGGGCCGAGTGGAGCGGCAGCCTCCGTATCGGGCTCGCGTTGCTCATCCCGGCCATTGTCGTCAGCATCTTCCTCGCCGGTCATGTGCGGCGTTCGGAGAAGTCGATCGTTCCGCCGAACCCGTTGTCGGAACTGGCCACCTGATCAGCACCATTCCGCCCGCGGTCCAGACATGGAGCGCGCCGATCGGGTGCGGCCGCGAGCGTTGACGTACGGGAAGTGTTTTTCACCGGATGCCCCGTCCAAGCACCAGGATGTTCCTTCGTTCGTCGTCACACCCCTGCGGACTCTCCAGGCTACGGGGGCGGCGGCCAGGATGGAGCGATTGAGGCCTTGACGATAGCCCGGTAGACTGAAGGTGTCAGCAGCGGCCAGAAGGGCCTCGGCTGCCCAAAAGACCCACCGCACACGTGTTCGTGAATTCGCATCGACCGCAGCCTTGACCCTTCATCGCCGCCTCTTGGCGGAGATTGCAGAATGCTCGCAGCCGGACGGATTCCACCATGGGTGAGAACAGCCCGGTTTTTCACCACGGAGGAGAGCGCCAGATGGATACAAGATCGACGTTGAAGGCACTCTGCGAGGCGTTCAACGCGCACGACCTCGACCGGATCATGGCGTTCTTCGCCGATGACTGCGTGCTGGAGATGCCGCGCGGCGACCAGCCGTGGGGCTCGCGCTCGGTCGGCAAGGTCGAGGTGCGCAAAGCGCTCGCCGCCCGCTTCGAGGGCCTGCCCGACGTTCACTATGGAGACGATGAACACTTCGTCGACGAGGGCGCCAATGCCGGCATGTCCAAGTGGCGGCTTACCGGCACGACGCGGGACGGGGTGAAGCGCGACGTGAACGGCTGCGACTTCTATACGTTCCGCGACGGGAAGGTGATCCGCAAGGACTCCTACTGGAAGATCGTGGAGTAGAGGTCCCGCCTTTCCGCCGCGGACACCCTGCCCCGTCACGCGGTCGCCGCCGGCAGTCCTGTGGCGGACTGCATCGCCCGCCACACCGCCTCCGGCGTCGCCGGCATGTCGATGTGGGAAACGCCGAGCGGGGCGAGGGCATCGCAGATCGCATTGATGGTCGCGGCGGGACCGGCGATCGCGGCGGCCTCGCCGCAGCCCTTGGCGCCGACGGGATTGGTGGTGCAGGTCGTCTCGAAGGAATGGAACTCGATCGGCGGCACGTCGGTCGCGCGCGGCATGGCGTAGTCCATGAACGTGCCGGTCAGGAGCTGGCCCGAGTCGGGATCGTAGCGGCATCCCTCGAGGCAGGCCTGGCCGATGGCCTGCGCGGCGCCGCCGTGGATCTGGCCCTCGACGATCATCGGATTGACCAGGCGTCCGAAATCGTCGACGGCAAGGTAGCGCTCGACGGAGACCGAGCCGGTGTCGGCATCGACCTCGACCTCGACGACATGGCAGCCATAGGGGAAGGTGAAGGCCTCCGGATCGAAATAGGTCGTCTCCTCGAGCCCGGGCTCGAGGTCTTTCGGGTAGTCCGCCGGTGCATAGGCCCGGCCGGCGACCTCGGCGAATCGCAGCGAGGCGTTCCGGCCGGCGACACGGAAGACGCCGTCCTCCAGCACGATCTCGGACGGGTCGCAGTCGAGCATGTGGGCGGCGATCCGCTTCATCTTGGCGACGACCTTGCGGGTCGAGCCGAGGAGCGCGCTGCCGCCGACGGCGAGCGAGCGCGAGCCGTAGGTGCCGATGCCGTAGGGCACGCGCGCGGTGTCGCCATGGACGATCTCGATATGCGCCGGGTCGAGCCCGGTCTCGTCGGCGACGAGCTGGGCGAAGGCGGTCTCGTGGCCCTGGCCGTGGGTGTGGCTGCCGGTGAGCACCGTGATGCCGCCGGTCGGGCTGACGCGGGTCACGGCGACCTCGTACTGGCCGCCGGCGCAGCCCTGTTCGATCAGCATCTCGGAGGGCCCCATGCCACAGGCCTCCATGTAGAAGGAGACGCCGATGCCGCGGCGCCGTCCGGCGGCCTCCGAGGCGCTCCGGCGCGCCGCGAAGCCGGGAAGGTCGGCGAGCGAGCGGCACTGGGCGAGCACCTGCGGCAGGTCGCCGGAATCGTAGGTCCACAGGAACGGCGTGCGGTAGGGGATCTGCTCCGGCCGGATCAGGTTCCGCGCCCGCAATTCGAACGGGTCGATGCCGAGCTTCACGGCGGCCATGTCGACGATCCGCTCGAGCACATAGGTGCATTCCGGCCGGCCGGCGCCGCGATAGGCGTCGACGGCGGTGGTGTGGGTGAAGGCGCCGCGGACATGGACATGGACGTCGCGGAGCGCATAGGGGCCGGGGAACGGGTTGCCGTAGAAGAAGGTCGGGATCGCCGGGGCGAAGGTCGAGAGATAGGCGCCCATGTTGGCGATGGTGTCGACATCGAGGGCGAGAAAGCGGCCGTCGGCGTCCAGTGCGAGGCGCACCGTCGTCACATGGTCGCGGGCATAGGTGTCGGCGAGGAATGCCTCGGACCGCGACGCGATCCAGCGCACGGGTCGGTCAATGCGCTTCGCCGCGAAGAGGACGAGCACCTCCTCGTTGTAGTGATAGATCTTCATGCCGAAGCCGCCGCCGACATCGGGCGAGATGACGCGGATCTTCTCTTCGGGGACCTTGAGCGTGCTCGCCGACAGCATCACCCGGATCGGGTGTGGGTTCTGGTTGGAGGTGTAGAGCGTGTACTCGTCGCGCCAGCGCTCGTAGATGCCGATCGCGCCCCGCGTCTCCATCGGGCTGGCATTGACCCGGTTCTGGATCAGGTCGAGTTCGACGACGTGCGGTGCGGTGTCGAGGATCGCACGGACGGCGCTGCCGTCGCCGAGCCGCCAGTCGAAGCAGAGGTTCGAGCCGAACTCGGGATGGACCTTCGCGGCGGTAGGGTCGAGGCTGGTGGCGAGATCGGTGTGGCTTGCATCGACCTGGTAGTCGATCTCGATCAGATCGGCTGCCGCTTCCGCCGCCTCCATCGTTTCGGCAATGACGGCAACCACTGGATCGCCGACATGGCGGACGCGGTCGGTGACGAGCACCGGATGCGACGGAGCCGCCATCGGGGTCCCGTCCGAGCTGTTCACCGGCCACGCGCAGGGCAGGCCGCCGATCCCCGCCGCGTCAAGGTCGGCGCCAGTGAAGACGTCGAGGACGCCCGGGTGGCTCCGGGCGCGCTCGACATCGATCCGCACAATGCCGGCGCTGGCGTGCGGCGAGCGCAGGACGTGGAGCTGCGCAGTGCCGGGAAGCCGCGCCGCCACGTCGTCGACGTAGCTGCCCGAGCCCGTGATGAACCGCCGGTCTTCCTTGCGGAGGAGCGGCTTGCCGACCCAGGCCATGGTCAGGCCAACGCGCTCCGTACCTTGCCGAGGAGTGCCTCCCGGGCATGACGCGCCTGGAGCGCGCCGGCCATATCGACGGAGACGAAGCGGGTTTCGGTGTGGGGCTGCAATTGGCCGATCAGGTCCATATCGGCGGAGATGACGGTCCCGACCATCATATACCCGCCGCCCGACACCGCGTCGCGGTGGAGCACGATTGGTTCGGTGCCGCCCGGCACCTGGATCGAGCCGTAGGGATAGCAGGCGTCGACGATGTTGGACGGGTCGGACCCGGCGCCGAACGGCTGCTGGCGCGGCACGAACTGCAGTGGGCGTCCGCCGCGGAAGCGGTAGCCGATGCGGTCGGCCTCGGGCGCCACCTTCCAGGTGTCGGCGAAGAAGTCCCGGCCGGACTGCTCGGTGATGCGATACCAGTAGAGGCCGGGCACGACGCGCAGCTCCGCCGGTTTTCCGGGCATGCGGCGGAGGGTTTCGGGGACGGTGCGGCCCTCGCCTCTGCCGGGGCTCGCGCCGACCGGCAATTCGTCCCCAGCCTGGAGCGACCGGCCCTTGAAGCCGCCGAGCGCACCGAGCGGATAGGTCGACCGGCTCCCGAGCACTACCGGCACATCGATGCCGCCCGAGACCGCCAGATAGGCGCGGGCGCCGGCCTTCAGGAAGTCGAAGGCGAGCACGTCGCCCTTCTTCACGGCGAAGGACATCCAGTTGTCGCGCGGCGCGCCGTTGACCTTTGGCGTCATCGCCGCGCCGGTGACCGCGACGGTCGCGTCGGCGGTGAACTCGAGTTCCGGGCCGAGGAAGACGATCTCGAGGCCGGCGGCCCCCTCCTCGTTGCCGACCAGGAGGTTGGCGGAGGCGAGCGCGAGGCGGTCCATGGCGCCGGAGAGCGGGATGCCGAGATGGTAATAGCCCGGACGGCCGAGGTCCTGCACGGTGGTCGAGAGCCCGGGGGCTTTGACTCTAATGGCCATGGAGCGTCTCCAGGAGCTTCCGGTTGTAACCGTCGATGTCGGCGTTGAAGGCGTCGAGATCGAAGTCCACGTCGCGGATGGTCGGCGCGAAGCGGCCGGCATCGACGTCCTCGACCGCCGCGTCATAGGCGTCGCGGTCGACCGGCTTCCACTTCACGATGTCGCCGGGGCGAAAGAAGACCATGAAGTCGCGGAGGTAGCTGATCTCCTGGTTGGGATCGTAGATCGGCATCGGCGTAATGCCGAACATCTGGTAGCCGCCGGCGCCACGCACCGAATAGATCGCCGCGAAGCAGCCGCCGAAGCCGACGGTGAGCTTCGGCGTGTCGGTGCGGGGGCGGAGATATTTGGGCACCTCGATCTGCCGGGCGCGCTCCACCATCTGGTAGAGGAAGGGAAGCCCGGCGACGAAGCCGACCATCGACACGAACCACGGCGAGCCGCAGAAGGCGTCGATGAAGCCGTCGACCGAGTCGTAGCCGTTGATGCGGGCGGCGAACTCGATGTCGGTCGCCGTCGGGTCCTGGTGGCGCTCGCGAAAGCGCATCAGCGTCTCCGTCGTCCACGGGTCGCGGAAGAGGACCGGGATCTCCACGATCCGCGTCTTGATCCTGGACTCGGCCTTGTCCGCGGCGGCCTCGATGCGCTTGAGCTCGGCCAGCATGTCGTCGGGCGCGATCACGTCGGGGTCGAACTTGACCTGGAAGGAGGCGTTGGCCGGGCAGATCTCGGTGACGCCCTTGATCTGCGCCGCACGAACGGCGGTGGCCATCGACAGGCTCTTGAAGAAGGCCTCGAGCGACATCGCCTCGTCGACTTCTACGAAGACGTGCTCGTCGGCGCCGAAGGAGTATCTGTTCTGCATCGTCGTCGCTTCGCCTCCTGTCACTTCAGCCTTGCGGCATGCGTCTCGAGCCACGTCTCGAGCCAGCCGGTATGGAATGCGGCGGCGCCCACCGCCTCGTCGTCGGCGAGCGCCATGTGCAGCGGCCGCGTCGTCTTGACCCCGCCGACCTCGAGTTCGTGCAGCGCGCGCTTCAGCCGGGCGATGGCGTGGGCGCGATCCTCGCCCCAGACGATCAGCTTGCCGAGGAGCGAATCGTAGAACGGCGGGATCTGGTAGCCGGCATAGAGCATGGTGTCGAAGCGCACGCCCGGACCGCCGGGAATGCGGAGATCCCCGACCTTGCCGGGAAACGGCATGAACCCGTTCGAAGGGTCTTCGGCGTTGATCCGCACTTCGATGGCGTGGCCGCCGAGGGTTATGTCCTCCTGGCGGTAGCGGAGCGGCGTCCCACCGGCGATCAGCAGCATCTCGCGGACCAGGTCGACACCGGTCACGAGTTCGGTCACCGGGTGCTCGACCTGGATGCGGGTGTTCATCTCGATGAAGTAGAAGTCGTGGCTCACGTCGTCGTAGAGGAACTCGAGAGTGCCGGCGCCGCGATAGTCGACGGCGCTGGCCAGCGCCACTGCGGCCGCGCAGAGCCGCTCGCGCGATTCGGGCGACAGCACCGGCGACGGCGCCTCCTCCCACACCTTCTGGCGGCGGCGCTGGAGCGAGCACTCGCGCTCGAAGAGATGGATGACGTCACGTCCGTCGCCGAGTACCTGGACCTCGATGTGGCGGGCGCGCTCGATCAGCTTCTCGACATAGACGCCGCCGTCGCCGAAGGCGGCCTGCGCCTCGGCGCTCGCCACCGGCATCATCTGCGCGAACTCGGCCGCGTCCCTCGCGACCCGGATGCCGCGGCCGCCGCCGCCGGCCGCCGCCTTGATCATCACCGGAAATCCGGTGTGCTCGACGATCGCCCGCGCTGCCTCGAAATCGTCGATCCGCCCCTCGCTGCCGGGGATGGTCGGCACGCCGGCCCTGATCGCGGCGGCGCGGCCGGCGACCTTGTCGCCCATCAGCCGGATGGTGTCGCCGCGCGGGCCGACGAAGGTCAGGCCGGCATTCTCGACCGCATCGGCGAAGGCCGGATTCTCGGCGAGGAAGCCGTAGCCGGGGTGCACCGCATCGACGCCGGCGGTCCGCGCCGCCGCCACGACAGCACCGATATCGAGATAGGACTTCGCCGCCTGGGCCGGGCCGATTTCGATCGCCTCGTCGGCGAGGCGCACGGCCAGGGAATCGGCATCCGCCGTGCTGTGCGCTTGGACGGTGTGGATGCCGAGCTCCCGCGCCGCGCGGACGATCCTGACGGCGATCTCTCCGCGATTGGCGACTAGGAGGGAACGGATGGGCATGGCTAGACACACCTCCGTTCGCGGGCATGCTGCGTGAACGTGGGTGCGTCCTTCGAGGCTCGCCGCAGGCGCGGCGAGCACCTCAGGATGAGGGATGGGGTTTGGCTCCGGCGATGGCGGATGCGCGGGTTGCCGCGACGGAGGACACCAACCTCCTCATCCTGAGGTGCTCGGTCGCAAGGCGACCGAGCCTCGAAGGACGCAATGACGCTTCGCCAGTTCCCCGACAACATCACACCTCGATTTCGACCAGCGGCTGGCCGGCCTGGACGGCATCCTCGTTCTCGGCGAGGTAGCGCACGATCTTTCCGGCGACCTCCGCCTTCACCTCGTAGAAGGTCTTCATCACCTCGACGAGGCCGAGGGCATCGCCGACCGCGACTGCGTCGCCCGCTTCCTTGTAGAACGGCTTGTCCGGCGCCGGACGGCGGTAGAAGGTGCCGGGCAGCGGGGATGGAACTTCCGTGATCGCCATTGTCGCCTCGTGTTTTTCCCGAAATGGTGCTCAGGCCGCTTCGAGCCAGGGTCTTACCGCATCGCGGACGGCGACCGCGACCTCGACGGCGTTCGGCGTGTCGGAGTGGACGCAGATCGCGTCGGCGCGGACCGCCACGTCGTTGCCGTCGACCGACCGCGTCTTGCCTTCGCGGACCGCGCGGACCGAACGCTCCGCGGCGTCGACCGGATCGATCGCCTCGTGCTCGCGCGTGATGATCAGCCCGCCGTCGCCGCGATAGGCGAGGTCGCAGTAATACTCGGCGACGAAGCCGTGGCCGCGGCCGGTATAGACCGACTCGTGGAAGGTGCCGGCCATGCCGAAGAGAGGCACGCCGTAGACGTCGGCGGCGTCGGCCACGGCGTGGGCAACCTCCTCGTTCCGCGCCGCCATGCCGTAGAGCGCGCCATGCGGCTTGATGTGGTTGAGGGGCATGCCCTCGGCGTCGAGGAAGGCCTTCAGCGCGCCGACCTGGTAGAGGATGCAATTGGCGAGTTCCTCGCGCGGCATCTTCATTTCGCGGCGGCCGAACCCCTGGAGGTCGGGCAGCGAGGGGTGCGCGCCGACCTTGACCCCGTGCGTCTTCGCGAGCCGCACCGTGTCGCGCATGTGATTGAAGTCGGAGGCGTGGAACCCGCAGGCAACATTGGCGGCGGAGATCAGCGGCATCAGCGCCCGGTCGTCGCCGATGCGGTAGAGCCCGAAGCTCTCCCCCATGTCGCAATTGATGATGGTCATGCCGCCTCCCTGTCGTCTTCTGTCTGGCCGCGCCTCAGTCCCGCGCGCCGGCGATGTAGCGGAGCCGCAACTGGTCGGCGATGACCGCCAGGATGAGGAGCGCACCGAGCACCACGATCTGCAGATACGACTCGATACGCGCCAGGTTCATGCCGTTCTGGACCAGCACGATGAACAGCGCCCCGAGCGCGACGTTCTCGACCCGCCCGACCCCGCCGCGAAGCGAGACGCCGGCGATGACGCAGGCGGCGATCGATTCGAGCGGCATCGACGCGCCGGTATTGGCCTCGCCGGTGTCGAGCCGCGCGGTGAGCAGCATGCCGGCGATGCCGGCGAGCAGCGCGCAGAGCACATAGGTGATGAACAGCGTGAAGCGGGTGTTGATGCCCGACAGCTTCGCCGCCTTCACGTTGCCGCCGACGGCGTAGAAGTAGCGGCCCTGCCGGGTCCGGTTGACGAACAGCCAGGTGATGACGACGAGGATCGCCGCGGCGTAGATCGGGACCGGGATGCCGAGGATCTGGCCGAAGCCGAAGAACTCGCCGAACTCGACCGGCATGCCGTACACCGGCACGCCGCCGGTGAGGAATAGCGCGATGCCGAACCCGACCGAGGACATGCCGAGGGTCATGATGAAGGGCGAGACGCCGAACACGGCGACGCCGATGCCGTTGCATACGCCGACCAGCACGCCGGCGCCGATGCCGGCCAGCACGCCGACCGTGATCGCGAGGGCGACGGCGTCGGGCGCACCGGCATAGATGCCGGCCATTACCGAAGCGCCGACCACCGAGGTGATGGCGAGGATCGTGCCGACCGAAAGGTCGAAGCCGCCGGTGAGCAATGCGAACATCTGCCCGAGCGAGACGATCATCAGGTAGACCGACTGCCGGACGACGTTGGTGAGGTTGCGAGTCGAAAGGAAATTGTCGGACAGGAGCGTGAAGACGACGACTGCGACCACGAGCAGGAACGGCAGCACGCCGAGGCGCAGGAACACCGCCTTCAGCCAGTAGAGGAGGTCGCGCTTCGGGGCCGCGGCCTGGGTGTCCTCTGTGGCCATCACGCCGCCTCCCGTTCGAAGAAATGGCGAAGGAGGTTCGCCTCGTTGATCGCATCCCCCTCGAGCTCGGCCTGGACCCGCCCGCGGTAGAACACGTAGACGCGGCGGGTGAGGTGGAGGATCTCGGGCAGGTCGGACGAGACGAGCACCACCGCCGCGCCGGCCTCGCAGAGGTCGCGGATGAAGGCGTAGATCGCCGCCCGCGTGCCGACATCGACGCCGACGGTCGGTTCATCGAAGATGAAGACGTCGACCGGCCGCGTCAGGCAGCGGGCGAGCAGCACCTTCTGCTGATTGCCGCCGGAGAAGAAGTCGACGGCGCGCTCGATGCGGCGCGGCTGGAGGTTCATGCGGTCGGCAAGTTCGGCCGTCTTCCGCGCCTCGCCGGCGCGGTCGAGGAAGAAGCCGCGCGAGAAGGGTGGCTGGTCGAGCGAGGGCAGCGCGATGTTCTCGCGGCAGGAGCGCATCATCACCAGACCTTCCTCGCGGCGGTCGGGCGGGATGTAGAACAGGCCGCGGGCGAGAAGGTGGTGGGTCGACTTGGCCGTCACGTCCTCGCCCTTGAGGATGACGCGGCCCGAGACGATAGGGTCGATGCCGAAGGCGGCGCGCATCACCTCGGACTTGCCCGAGCCGACGAGGCCGGCGAGCCCGACGATCTCGCCGGCCGAGACGGAGAGGGAGACGTCGGCGACGGTGCGCTTCGGGGTGGTGAGATGCTCGATGCGGAGGCGCTCCTCGCCGGGGGCGAAGCGGATCTTCGGAAAAAGCTCCGAGATCACGCGCCCGGTCATCAGCCGCACCAGTTCGTCGTCCTCCGCGGTCTTCGCGTCGAGCGTGGCGACATAGCGCCCGTCGCGGAGCACGGTGATGCGGTCGCCGATGCGACGGATCTCCTGCATGCGGTGGGTGATGTAGATGATGCCGACGCCCTCGGCCTTGATCTGGTCGATGAGGGCGAAGAGCTGCTCGGTTTCGCGGTCGGTCAGCGACGCGGTCGGCTCGTCGAGGATCAGCACGGAGAGATCGGAGCGGAAGGCCTTGGCGATCTCCACCATCTGCTGCTCGGCCCGGGTCAACTGCCCGACGCGGGCTTCCGGCCGGAGCGGGAAGCCGAGACGGGCTATGATCTCCCGGGCGCGGACGCGGATGGCGCGTTTATCGAGCACGCCGCCCCGCAGGATCTCGGCGCCGAGGAAGAGGTTGTCCTCAACGCTCATCTGCGGCACCAGCGAGAATTCCTGGAAGACCGCCGAAATGCCGAGGGAACGGGCCTGGTGGACCGATTCGATGACGATCGGCTTTCCCCGGAACAGCACAGCGCCCGCCGTCGGCCTCTGCACACCGGCAAGGATCGAGATCAGCGTCGACTTGCCGGCGCCGTTCTCGCCAAAGAGAACATGCACTTCGCCTGGCCGAAGCGTGAAGTCGACACAGTCGAGCGCGAGGACGCCGGGATACTGCTTGCTGATCCCAAGCGTCTCGATGAGGAGGGCGGCCCCGCTCGGGGAGCCGCCCATAGTGGTTGCGTCCGCTTCGGTCATGCCGGTCGCCCCGGAACCGTTCGCGGAGGTCCCGCTACTCGACCCGGAAGATCGGCGCGAAGCCGTCCGGCGCGAGCGTCGACGTGGCGTCGAAGGTCGCGATATCGTCCTTGGTCACGACCGTGAGCGCCGGGCCGACATGCTTGAAGTAGTCCTGGCCCTCGAGGATGCGAACCGCCTGGTCCATGGCGATACGGCCCTGGATCACCGTCGAGTCGGTCGGCGCGGCAAGGATCTGGCCGCGGCGAAGGCCCTGGTCGACGCCGGGGGTGAAGTAATAGGACAGGATCTTGACCTGGTCGGTGACGCCGCGGTCGCGGAGGATCGGGATCGCCGCCTCGGCGGTCACCGCTGTGCCGACGACATAGTTCACGTCGGGATGGGCCTCGAGCGTGTCCTCGACGAGCGCCGCCTGGACCTCCTTGCCGGTGTCGCCGTACTTCGTCTCGACCACCTCGACCGCGCTGCCCTTGACGGCCTCGAGGAAGCCGGTATTGCCGGCCTCGACCCAGCCGGCACCGGCCGGTCCGGGGAACCAGGCGACCTTGACCGGATCGGAGCCGGCCGGATGCAGCTTGGCGAGATACTCGCCGGCCTTGGCGCCCATCTCGCCGAACGAGACCAGCGACTTCGCCGACAGTTCCGGCGAGGAGATGCCGTTGATGACGTCGATGACCGGGATGTTCTTCTTGCGGATGTCGGCGACGAGGTTGTTGAGGCCGTCATAGGAGATGGCGCCGATGATCACGGCGTCGGCGCCGGCCGCGACGCAGTCCTCGATCTGCGAGACCTGCTTCTGGAGCTGGTCGTAGCCGCCGGCCTCGACGAGCTGCATCTTGACGCCCAGGCGCTTCGCCTCGTCGGCGACGCCGTAATCGACGGCGAGCCAGTAGGCGTCCTTCATGTGCGGGAAGGACACGCAGATCTCCCAGGGCTTCGACGCCTTGGCGAGCGGGGCGTAGTCAACCGTCGTCCGCGGGCTCGCCATGTCGAAGGGCGGATCCCAGACCTCGACCGAAATCGGGAACCAGTCCGCCGCGGAGGCCGACCCGGCGGCTCCCATGAGCAGCGCCGCCATCGCGGCGCCGGTGATGAAGCGATTCATTGATTTCTCCCTCGTCGTGCACCCCGATCGCCCGGCGCGTCGCGCGCCCGCGAGCGGTCAGGCCATATCTTTGCGCGGCGTCGGGATATTGTGAAATACGAATTTCGATGCAGCAATATCAGGAAAACTGATATGATGCGAAACGCTGCAAGCCACCTCCCGCGATGCCCATCAAATGACCGTGTCGCTCCGTCACCTCCGCTATTTCGTCGCCGCCGCCGACACCGGGCAGGTGTCCCGCGCCGCGGTCGAACTCAACGTGTCGCAGTCGGCGGTGACGGGTGCGATCCGCCAGATCGAGGCCCGCATCGGGGCGCGCCTGTTCGACCGCCACGCCACCGGCGTGTCGCTGACGCTCGAAGGC
>JALHRF010000033.1 GCA_022841545.1 Bauldia sp.
CGAAGAAGAAGCTCCATGTCATCCCGCATACGACGCATATGAAGCTCTACTCGGACCAGGCGAAGCTCAAGGATGCGGCCAGCCTGGCGAGGGACTGGTTCGTCGAGACGCTGTAGACAAGTACATGGAATAGAACAGGATTCCGCCCGGGAGGGATCGTCGCTACGAGCGATTTGGGCGGAAGAGGGAGAGACATTGTGGGAGCTTTCGACACGTACGCGCTCGACGGCCGGGTAGCGGTCGTCACGGGTGCGGCACGGGGCATCGGCGCCGAGATTTCCCGGCGTTTGCATGACCTTGGCGCGACCGTCGTTCTCGCCGACCGCGCGACGACGGTCGCCGACACCGCGCGACGCCTCTCCGACACACGGACGGATGCACTCGTCGTCGACGTCACCGACAGCCGGTCTGTCGATGCGGCGGCGACCTCGGTGCTTTCGCGCCACGGGCGGATCGACATCCTCGTCGCCAATGCCGGCATCGCCTTCGAGCGGAAGGCGATCGAACACACCGACGAAGAGTGGCGGCGCGTGATGGGGGTCAACCTCGACGGGGTGTTCTATTGCATCCGCGCCTTCGCGCGGCCGATGCTCGAATCTCGCTCCGGGACGATCGTCGCGATCTCGTCGATCGCCGGCGTGAAGGCGGTGCGGCCGGAGGTTCACGTCGGCTACGACGTATCGAAAGCGGCCGTTGCGCACATGTGCCGCGTGCTCGCCGTGGAGTGGGCGAAGCAGGGGGTCCGCATCAACGCGATCGGGCCGGGCTACACCGATACGGAACTGCTCGCCGAGGTCGGCCGCACCAGCCCCGACACGATGGCGCGGTGGCTCGACGATACGCCGACCGGCCGACTGATGCGCCCGGCGGAGATCGCCTCGGCGGTCGCGTTCCTGGCGTCGGACGCCGCAAGCGGTGTGACGGGTCAATTGCTGATGGTGGATGGGGGATATTCGGTCGCCTGAGCGGCGATCCCGCCGGGAAGCGCCATGGCTGTCCCGGCAAACACGAGAAGCGGCAGAACCGCCAAAGACGCAATCGATTGCCGATCCGGCAGAACCTGAGGAAGTGGGAGGAAGAGAATGTCCAGGGAAGAAGATATCGTACGCACTGCACTTGCGCTTCAGAACCCGATCTCGCGGCGCGTCTTCATGCAGCTCGCCGGCGCGGCCGGCATTAGCGTCCCGCTGGTCGGCCTGGGCGGCCAAGCCTTTGCGCAACCCGCCGGCAAGATCGCCGCGAACGTGGCGACGCTCGCCAACGACTACTGGGCGGCCTTCATCAAGGGCTTCCAGGCGACGGCCGGGGCACTCAAGATCGAGAGCACTGAACTCTATCACGACAACGACGCCGCGCGGGAGCTGAGCCAAGTGCGCGGACTGCCAACGCAGGGCGTCAACATGCTGATCAACACGGTGGTTGCCGCCGGCGAAGTGCCGATGGTCGCCCGGATCTGCCAGGAAAACAGCGTCCACTACGCCGCGCTCTGGGAAATCCCGGCGTGGTTCACGCCGCCGGATGTCGGCGACTATTTCGTCTCCTACATGACCGCCAACTCGGTCGAGGCGGGGTACCAGGTCGGCAAGGCGCTGTTCGAGTCGATCGGCGGCGAAGGCGAAGTGGTCCACATCAAGGGCCTCGCGACGCCGACGGATGACGCCCGGACCGCGGGCATGATGAAGGCGGCCGCCGAGTTCCCCGGCATCTCCATCGTCGGGGGCCTGCGTGGCGACTGGGTGCGGGAAAAGGCCCGGACAGTCATGCTCAGCATGGTCACCGCCTTCCCCAACATGAAGGGCGTCTTCGCGCAGAACGACTCGATGGCGCTCGGCGCGCTCAGCGTGCTGACCGAACGCGGCATGACGAGCGTAAAGGTGGCCGGCATCGACGGCCTCTCCGAGGGTCTCCAGGAAGTGGCGAAGGGCGGCCAGTTCGTCGCCACCAACACCTCGCTGCCGCCCTATCAGGCCGGCTTCGCCGCCGTGCTCCTGTTCGACTCGCTCAACGGCTGGAAGGCGAGCCTTCCGGAGCGGCTGATGTATACCGGCTCGCTCACGGCGACCGCCGAGACGGCCGCCTCTATCGACCAGAAGATCTACCAGAGCGCAGAGTTCCCGTTCGACTGGACGAAGATGAGCCGGACCCTCAATCAGGACTCCTGGGACCCCCAGAACAACATCTTCCCGATCGACCCGTTCACGCACTGGGGCGAGGCCGAGGGCAAGGACAAGCTCAATGCGGCGTACGCCGCTGCGGACTGGAAGTCACAGTTCGACGCGGTCACCAAGCTCTACGCCGACCACTACAAGACCGGCCCGTTCAAGTGACGATTGCGACTGCGGCCGTCCGTCCGGGGTCTCCCGGCGGACGGCCGGAGGCTCCGGCGCTGGAGCTTCGCGACATCTCGAAGACGTACCCCGGCACGCGCGCGCTTGCCGGGGTAAGCCTTGTATTGCGCCGGCAGCAAATCCTCGGCCTGGTGGGCGAGAATGGAGCCGGCAAGTCGACGCTCCTGTCCGTCATCAACGGGACCGTCCGGCCCGATGCCGGCTCGATCGCGATCGGCGGCGTGCCCGTCGGCTTCGGCCATCCGGCCGAGGCGGCGCGCCACGGCGTCGCGACCGTCTTCCAGGAACAGGGCCTGATCCCCACCATCCCGGTCTACGAGAACATCTTCCTCGGGCGCGAACAGAAGTTCGTCGTCGCAGGCACGCTCCGGCAGCGCGCGATGATCCGGGAGGCAGGCGAGGTGCTCGCCGAACTCGGCGTCGAGGTCAGCCCGACGGCGCTCACCGGCGACCTGCCCTTCGGCCAGCGGCAGATGGTCGAGATCGCGAAGGCCTTCGCCCTCAGCCGCATCTATCCGGTCGAGCCGATCATCCTTCTCGACGAGCCGACCAGCGCCCTTTCCGACCATGAGACGGCGAAACTGTTCGACGGCATGCGCCGGTGGCGCACGCGCGCCTCCTTCGTTCTCGTATCGCACCGGCTGGCCGACGTATTCGCGACCTGCGACGAGGTGGTCGCCCTCAAGGACGGTACGATGGTCGATCAGCGCCCGGTCGGCGACATCAACGAGGAAGGACTGCACGAGCTGATCGTCGGTCGCCAGCGGAACGCCGAGTATTATCGCGAGGCGACCCAGCGCGACGTCGGGACGAGGGTCGTGCTCAGGGCCGAGAACATCACCAAGCCCGGCCACCTCCGCGGCGTTTCGCTCGATCTCCGCGAGGGCGAGATACTCGGCGTTGCCGGCGTGCTCGGCTCGGGCAAGTCGTCGCTCGCCCACATCGTTGCCGGCGCCGAAGCGCAGTCGGCGGGCGATGTGACGGTGGGCGAAGTACCGCTCCGCCCCGGTTCCCGGCGGGACGCCATCCGCCATGGCATCGGCTTCGTCCCCGCCGAACGCAGCGTCGCCGGCATCATCGGCACCGACTCGGTCGACTGGAACCTTACCCTTCCCAACCTCCGGCAGATCGCGCTCGGCTTTCTCGGCCTGATCTCGCCCGGACGGAGCCGGGCCCTGACCGTCGAGTGGATGCAAAAACTCCGCGTCAAGGCGCCCGGACCCGGCGCTCCGTGCCGCACCCTTTCCGGCGGCAACCAGCAGAAGGTCGTGTTCGCCAAGTGGCTCGCCCGCGGCGTCCGCATCCTGATCCTCGACGATCCGGGGCGTGGCCTCGACGTTGGCGCGAAGGAGGACATCTACACGCTGATGCGGGAGATAGCGGCGTCGGGCGGCGCCGTGCTCCTCGTCTCCGACAATCTCCCCGAACTCATCGGCCTCTCCAACCGGATCATGGTGCTCCGCGACGGCGCCGTCTCGGCGCTGGTCGAGGCCCCGAAAGATCAGAAGCCGCGCGAGGTCGATGTCGTGGCGGCAATGGTATAGGAACGGAAATGACCAAGACCGCCGGCGCTGGCGCCACCCAGGGCAACCTCAACCTTCGCACCATCATCCTGCCGATGGTCGCGATCGTGGTGCTGATCGCCTATTTCTCCATTGTCAATCCGCTGTTCCTGTCATCAGCCAACGCGCTCAATATCGGCCGGCAGTCGGCGGTGCTTCTCACCGTGGCGCTGGCCGAAACGATGGTGATCCTGATCGGCTCGATCGACCTCTCGATCGGCGCGATCGTCACGCTCGCCGGCATCCTTGCGGCGCTGACCGTCGACCAGTTCGGCGTGCTCGGGGCGACCCTCGTCGGGGTCGGAACCGGCGCCGTGGTCGGCCTGATCAATGGCAGCCTGGTCACCGCGCTCAAGGTGCCGTCCTTCCTGGTCACCCTCGGGATGCTCTCGGTCCTCTCCGGCGTCGCCAACCAGATCTCGCAGGGCCAGTCGATCCTGTTCGAGAACATGGCGCTCCTCGACATCGTCAACGGCTCGGTGCTGCTCGGCATTCCCAACGTGATCTGGATCGCGCTGATCGCGACCGCCGTTCTGACGTTCGTATCGTTCCGCACCAAGCTCGGCCGTTATCTGTTTGCGCTCGGCGGAGGTGAGATCGTCGCCGCCCATGCCGGCGTGCCGGTGACCTTCTACAAGGTTCTCGCCTTCGTCCTTTGTGGCGCCATATGCGGCCTCGCCGGCGTCATGCTGACCGGCCAGGTCGGGGCCGGCACGCCGACCGCCGGCAGCGGCCTTCTCCTCAACGCCATCGCGGCGGTGGTCATGGGCGGGACGGCGCTTTCCGGGGGCATTGGCGGCCCGCACCGGACCTTCCTCGGCGTGCTGGTCATCGCCATCCTCACCAACGGAATGGACGTCACCGGCGTCAACAGCTTCACCCAGGACATCGTCAAGGGCTGCGTCATCATCCTCGCGGTGTCACTCACCATCGACCGGACCAAGTATCCTTTCATCAAGTAGCGGGAGACGGTTTCATGAAACCGACGGACAAGCGCATATTCGGGCGGAGCGGGCTCGAGGTGACGGCGATGGGCTTCGGCACGGCGCCGATCGGCAACCAGTTCCGGGCCGTCGCCGAGGACGACGCCCGCGAGGTTTTCCGACGTGCGTGGGACGCCGGGCTCCGCTATTTCGACACGGCGCCGATGTACGGCCACGGCCTCGCGGAGCATCGCCTCGGCGAGGCGCTTCGCGGCCGGCCGCGCGACGAATATGTGCTCTCGACCAAGGTCGGTCGGCTGCTCAAACCGGTGCATGACGGCAACATCACCTCACCGTTCTGGGTGAACATGCCGCCCTTCGAGATCGTCCACGACTACAGCTACGACGCGGTGATGCGGTCCTTCGAGGACAGCCTCCAGCGCATGGGGCAATCGCGCTTCGACATCCTCTTCATCCACGACATCGACGTCTGGACGCACGGGCCCGAGCTTCAGGCGAAGCATTTCCGGACGGCAATGGACAGCGGCTACAAGGCGCTGGAAAAGCTCCGCTCCGAGAAACTGGTCACCGCGATCGGCGTCGGCTGCAACGAATGGCAGGTCTGCGAGGCGGCGCTGCGGGAACGCGACTTCGACTGCTTCCTCCTCGCCGGGCGCTATACCCTCCTCGAACAGGATGCCCTCGACACCTTCCTGCCGCTCTGCGAGGAGCGCGGCGTCGCCAACGCGCTCGGCGGTGGCTACAACAGCGGTATCCTGGCGCTCGGCGCCGACGCCCCGGGCGCGCACTACAACTACGCACCGGCGCCGGAGGCGATCAAGGAGCGCGTCCGGAAGATCGAGGCGGTCTGCAAGGAGTACGGCGTGTCGATGAAGGCGGCGGCACTCCAGTTCGTGCTCGCCCACCCGGCGATCCCGACCAACATCCCCGGAACCCGCACACGCGAGCACCTCGACGAAAACCTGGCGCTGATCGGCAGCCCGATCCCGGTGGAGTTCTGGGCGGGAATGAAGAAGGCCGGCCTGATCCGCGAGAACGCGCCAACGCCCGGCTGAGGGCCAAGGCGATGCGGGCCGGCGACGACGATCGTCCGGCCCGCGACGAACGCTCAGAAGAAGCCGCAGCCGCCGTTGACGTCGAGGGTGGCGCCGGTGAGGTAGGCGCCGTCGCCCGAGGCGAGGAAGTAGATCGCCGAGGCCATCTCCTTCGGGTCTGCGGCGCGGCCGAGCGGGATCTTCGACCACTCGATGGCCTTCATCTCCTCCATGGTCATGCCGCGCTTCTCCGCCTCCTCCTCGAGCGCGGCGAAGTGCATGCGCGTGGCGACATTGCCCGGCGCGACGGAGTTGACCCGGATCGCCGGTGCAAGCTCGGCCGCGGCGGACTGGGTGAGGGAGATCAGCGCCGCCTTCGAGGCGCAATAGGCGCTGAACAGGCCGTGGCCGCTTCGTCCGTACCAGCTTGTCACGCTGACGATCGAGGCGTCACCCGCCTCGCGGAGCGCCGGGATGAACTGCTTCATCATCAGGACATTGGACCTGAGATTGATGTTCATCACCCGGTCCCATTCGGCGACGTCGAGCGATTCAATCGGTCCGACCTTCTGGAGCGTCCCGGCGACGAGCCCGAGGAAGCGAAGCGGGCGGCCGAGGGCGCGCACCCCGGCGTCGACGCCGGCGATGCCCTTCGCGCTGGTGATGTCGGCGACGACGCCGACGATCGACTGGCCGTCTGCGGTAACGAGGCCGCGCGCGAGCGCGCTCACCCCCTCGTCCATGTCGACCAGGACGAGCGACCAGCCCTCGGCGGCGAAACGCTCGGCGGTGGCCCTGCCGATACCGCCGGCCGCGCCGGTGATGATCCCGAGACTCCCGTTCATTGGAGGATCATGCCTCCGTCGATGATCAGGACCTGGCCGGTCATGTAGTCGGAGGCCGGCGAGGCAAGAAAGCGGACCGTGCCGACGACGTCGGCCGGAGCGGCCACCCGACCGAGCAGGATCGAACTCGCCAGCGCGTTCATGGCCTCGCCCGGCGCAGCGCTTGCACCCATGGCGTAGAGGTCCTTGTCCAACTGCTCCCACAGTGGCGTCGCCACTACCCCCGGACCGAAGGCGTTGACGGTGATCCCCTTGCCCGCAAGCGCCCGCGCCGCCGCCTGCGTGAGGCTGATGACCGCCGCCTTGCTTGCGGAATAGGGCGCGAAGTCGGGGAAGCCTGTCCGCCCGGCAATCGAGGCCGTATTGATGATCTTGCCTTTGGCGCCGGCAGCAATCATCGCTTTTGCGGCCTCCTGGGTGCCGATCAGCACGCCGACCGCATTGACCTCCATGATCTTCCGGAAAATCTCCTCGCTTGCCTCGAGGAAGGGTTCGGGCTTGTTGAAGCCGGCGTTGTTGACCATGACCCGAAGACCGCCAAAGCCGCCCGCTGCCTCAACCGCCGCACGAACCGAGGCGCGGTCGGTGACGTCGACTTTCATGAACTCGAGTCTTGCCCCGGTCTCACGGGCAAGTTCGCCCGCGACCTGCCTGCCGAGCGATTCGTTGACGTCCGCGATGATGACCGTGAACCCGTCCTGGGCCAGCCCGCGGGCGATTTCCTTGCCGATGCCGCTGGCGCCGCCGGTAACGATCGCGGCTCCCTTTTCGCTATCTGCCATCAATTCCTCCCCTGTCGATGCGCTTGTTGCATGAGCGCCAATTGAATGCATTGCCGACGCCTCGTCAATCGATTGCACAATCAAATCCTTTGCGTGGAGACCGCCCGACGTTATTGGTTGCAGTCTGGATCAAGTCCGGGAAGCCGGGGCTGAAGAGCAGACCGTCACAGGATCGGAGCGACGCGATGCCGCGGTTGAGCATGGTCGAACTGGGACGGCGCCTCGGCGTCGACCGATCGACCGTTTCGCGCGCCCTCAACCCGGAGAAGGCCCATCTTGTCGCGGTCGAGACCCGCGAGCGCATCCAGAAGGAGGCCGCGTTTGCAGGCTACACGCTCGATGTGACCGCGCAGGCGCTGCGCCGCGGACGGTCGCAGACGATCGGCATCCTGGTGCCCGACCTCGCAAACGAGACCTTCATCAACGTCATCCGGCAGATCGTGCGGGGCATCGCCTCGAACGGGGACAAGATCGGCTCCATCACGCCGCTGATCGCCGAGTGCCTGGACAAGCCCGATGAGACCCGCCGGCTGCTCCGGACCTTCCGGTTACGGCGCGTCGACGCCATCGTCGCCCTCAGTGCGACGGAACTCGACCTCGATGCCCTCCGCGAAGCCGCCGCCGACGTCCCGGTGATCCTTGCGATCCGAAGCGTGGCGGGCGCAGTCTTCCCCTCGGCGCTCTGCGACGACGAGTTCGGCGGCGCCATTGTCGCGGAGTACCTCGCTTCCCGCGGCCACCGGGTCGTCGCCCAGATCCGGGGACCGCTTGCCTCAGCCACATTCAAGAACCGGTCGCTGGGATTCTCGAGAGTGTGCGGTCTGCGTGGCCTCACCGAGTCGCCGCTGGGTATCGAGGCCCGGCGGCCGACCACCGCCGACGCGAAGGAGGCGCTGTCGGTGATCCTGGCCGCGCCGGAGCGACCGACGGCCGTCTTCGCCCATAACGATGCGCTTGCGGTCGGCCTCATGGAGGCGATGCGCGAGCGAAGCCTCGACTGCCCGGGCGACCTGGCGATCGTCGGCTTCAACAATATCGAACTGGGCGGAGTGCTGGCGACGCCCCTCACCACGGTCGACTATCCGGTAAGGGAGGTCGGCGATCACGCGGCGCACCTCTTGCGGACGCTGATCGCCGATCCGGGGGGCCCGTGGGAATCAAAAACCTTCAAGCCGGCGCTCATCGTGCGCGCCTCGGCTTGACCGGCGCTGGATTTATGATGATCGTCTCTCTGCAATCGATTGATCAGGAGATCGCCCTGCCCTCGCCCGAGCCCGAGCGACGCTCCGGTCCCGGTGCGCGAAAGTCCCGGCGACACATCGGCCACCATGAGAATTGAGCCCCATCTCGCGAAACGCGACGCCAACTTCCAGCCGTTGAGCCCGGTCGAATTCCTGATCCGGGCCGCCGATGTTCATCCCGACCGAACCGCCGTTGCCTGGAACGACCGCCGCTGGACGTATCGCCAGTTCTCGGCCATGGCGGAACGTCTCAGGGCGCGGCTCGCGGCGCTCGGGATCGGCCCCGGCGATGTCGTCTCCGTGATCTCGCCGAACCGTCCGGAGATGTTGGCCGCGCACTATGCCGTACCGGCACTTGGGGCGGTCCTTAACGCCATCAACCTCCGGCTCGATGCAGCGATGGTCGCCTACATTCTCGGCCACGCCGAGAGCCGGGTCCTGATCACCGATCCCGGCAGCCTGGGAATGGCCCGTGCCGCGGCAGTGCAGGCCGGAGTCGACGTCTTGCCGCTCGTCGATGCGGTCGAGGGCGCGCTGCCGCCGCTCGATCTGCTGTCGGCGGACGAGTCGGATCCGCCGCTCCAGATCACCGGCATCGAAGACGAGTGGCAGCCGCTCTGCCTCAACTACACTTCAGGGACGACCGGCCGCCCGAAAGGTGTCGTCTATACCCATCGCGGCGCCTATCTGAACGCGCTCGGCAATGTGCTCGCGCTCGGGTTCAACCGAGGCTCGGTGTATCTCTGGACGCTGCCGATGTTCCACTGCAACGGCTGGTGCCACACCTGGGCCGTGACCGCCGCGGGCGCCACCCATGTCTGCCTGGAGCGCCCCGACCCGCCGCTGATCTTCCAGGCGATGGAGCGGCACGGCATCACTCACTTCGCCTGCGCTCCCGTCGTCCTCTACATGCTCCTCAACCATCCGGACCGACCCGTCCGACCGATGGAGCCGCGGGTGCTTGTCGGCACTGGCGGCGCAGCGCCGACCAGCGCGCTCATCGAACAACTCGACGCGGTCGGCATCGACATCATCCATCTTTACGGGCTGACCGAATCCTACGGTCCGCTGACGCTCTGCGCGCTACCGGAAGACCTCGAGGGAGCGCCGGCCGACCTCCGTGCAGGCTATCTCGCCCGCCAGGGAAGCCGCCATGTGACGGCGAGCGATGTGAGCGTCGTCGACGATGGCGGCGCGGACGTCGCCGCCGATGGCGCGACCCTCGGCGAGATCCGGCTTCGCGGCAACACCGTCATGGCCGGCTACTATCGCGACGCGGCCGCCACGGAAGCCGTATTCGCCGGTGGCTGGCTGAGGACGGGAGACCTCGCGGTGCGCGATCCCGACGGCGCGGTCGCGATCCGCGACCGGTCCAAGGACATCATCATTTCCGGTGGCGAGAACATATCGAGCATCGAAATCGAGAGCGCACTGCATCAGCACCCCGCCGTTCTCATGGCCGCGGTCGTTGCCACGCCGCACCCGAAGTGGGGCGAGGTGCCCTGCGCCTTCATCGAACTCAAGGCCGGACAATCGGTCGAGGCGCACGAACTCCGCGCCTTCTGTCGCGGGAAGCTCCCGGGCTTCAAGCAGCCGAAGCTGTTCGTCTTCCGGGAACTGCCCAGGACGGCGACCGGCAAGGTGCAGAAATTCGTGCTCCGCGAAGAGGCCGCGCGCCTCGTCGCGACCGACTGAAACGGCCAGGGCCGGCTCGGATCAGGCCTCTTCGGGCGGCACGAGATAGGCCACAGTCCGCCCCGGATTCGCCTTTGCCTTGCCGATCTCGTCGCGCGAGACGATGCGGAGATGCACCTCGTCCGGCCCGTCGATGAAGCGGAGCGCTCGTCCCCAGGTCCAGAGCCAGGCGAGCGGCGTGTCGTTGGAGAGGCCCATTGCGCCGAAGACCTGGATGGCGCGGTCGGCGACGCGCGTCTGGAGTTGGGCAGCGACGACCTTGATCGCCGAGACCGCGACCCGTGCCGACTGGTTGCCGTTCGTATCCATCATCCACGCTGCCTGGAGACAGAGGAGCCGCGCCTGGTCGATCTCGATCCGCGACAGGGCGATACCGTCCTGGATGTTGGCGTAGTCGGCGAGGTGTCGGCCAAACGCCTTCCGCTCCAGCGCCCGCGCCGCCATCAATTCGAGCGCCAGCTCCGACTGGCCGATGGTCCGCATGCAATGGTGGATGCGGCCGGGTCCGAGCCGCGCCTGCGCGACGGCAAAGCCCTCATTCTCGCCGCCGAGCAGGTTCGAGACCGGGACCCGGACGTCGCGGAACAGCACCTCGCAGTGACCGTCCGGGGCGTGATGGTTCATGATCGGGATATTGCGGACGATCGAGAAACCCGGCGTGTCCATGGGAACGATGACGAAGGAGTGCCGGCTATGGCGCGGAGCATCGGGAGAGGGATTGGTGACACCGAGCACGAGCAGGAACCGTGCATTGGGATGAAGCGCACCGGTGTTGAACCACTTCCGGCCGTTGATGACGAACTGGTCGCCCTCGCGCGCGATCGTGGTCTCGAGATTGGTCGGATCGGAGGATGCGACATCAGGCTCGGTGATGGAGACGACGGAGCGGATATCGCCGGCAAGGAGCGGATCGAGCCAGCGCTCGCGCTGCTCCGGGGTGGCGAAAAGGTGGAGGATCTCCATGTTGCCGGTATCGGGAGCATTGCAGTTGAACACTTCCGCCGACCACGGGATGCGGCCCATGATTTCGGCGAGCGGCGCGTATTCGAGATTGCTCAGGCGCGTTCCCGGCTCATCCGGGCGGAGCCCGGGGAGGAACAGGTTCCACAATCCCTCGGCCCTGGCCCTCTCCTTGAGCGGCTCGACCACCTCGAGCGGATAGACGCCGCTCGCCGCGAGGCGGTGCCAGCGGGTGTTCTGGGGCAGCACGTGCTGTTCCATGAAGGCGGAGAGCCTTGCCCGCAACTCCTCCACTTTCGGCGAATAGGAAAAGTCCATTCCTCTTAACCCCCAGCCGATATCTGAACGGGCCGCCCCTCGGCGAGGTCGAGCGCCCGGCGCGCGAATCGTCCTGCCAGCCAGCCTACCTCTGCGGCATCGGCCGACGCCGCGGTGCCAAGCCGGGCGCGATCGGTGATGCCGACGAAGATCATGGCGAAGCGGAACAAGGCGAAGACGACGTGAAATTCGGTAAGCGGCGAAAGGCCCGGCATCTCCTCGACATAAGTCATCACGTATTCGGCCTGCGTCGGAATTCCCAGAGCCGCGATGTCCTTGCCGAGGATGCCGCCATATTCATCCGGCCAAGTGTGCCACGGCAGGCAGGAGAAGCCGAGGTCGGCGAGCGGGTGGCCGAGCGTCGACAGTTCCCAGTCGAGGACCGCGATTACCCGGGGCTCCGTCGGATGGAACATCATGTTGCCGATCCGAAAGTCGCCGTGGACGATCGATAGCACCCCGTCGTCGGGGGGCTTGTTGGCCTTGAGCCACGCGACCAGCGGGTCGATCTCGGGGAAGTCGGGGCGGCTCGGCGAAGACTCCCACTGCTTCGACCAGCGACCGATCTGCCGGTCGAAATAGTCGCCAGGCCGTCCAAAATCGCCGAGCCCGGCAGCAGTGAAGTCTACCGCGTGGAGGGCGGCGAGGGTCCTGGCCATCGAGCGATACATCGAGGCACGCTCACCCGAGCAGACCTCCGGCAAGGCGCAGTCGTGGAAGACGCGGCCTTCCAGTCGCTCCATGAGGTAGAAGGGCGTGCCGACGATGTCGTCCTCGGCATGGAACAGGATGACGCCGGGCACCGGCACCCCGGTGCTCTCCAGGGCCTTCAGCACCCTGAACTCCCGATCGACGGCATGCGCCGATGCGGCCAGCGGGCCGGCCGGCCGCTTTCGCAACACCAACCGCCGCTTCCCGAAATCGACGAAATAGGTCGGGTTGGATTGGCCGCCGGAGACCCGTGCAATCTGCAAGTCCGCGGCGGGGCCGAAAATTCCGGCCAGAAAAGCACTCAGCCGCGACGGATCGAAATCCACCATCTCAATCTCTCGTTCCCTGCCGGACTTCCGTCACCGTGCATGGCGCCCAACACTATGCACTGTCTCGCGATTCGTCCGACATCACGGAAGCGTTCCGGGACGGCCCGGCATCACCACCATAGGGGACAAGAGCCTGGTCAGTGGCGGTCGTCGAGGATGATCATGTCGGCAACCTCTCGCCGATCAGGATCGTTCCGCATTGCTGTTGCCGAAAGACGATCGTCGGCATGATCGCATCGACGACCCGCGGGTCCTTAGTCCCGCGCATCCTGAGCCGCGGATCGAGCGCCGCCCCATCGTCCCACGATCCGCGTGTCACTGTCTCGGCTCCGAGACATCGAGAACGACCTTGAGTTCGCTACCTTGAGGGTCGAGCAGGCGATCGAATCCAAGGGCGATCGCGTCCTCAAGCGGCACGACGCTGGTGACAATGCGCTCGACGGGGAAGGCGCCGGACGCGATGGTCTCCATCACCTTCGGCCAGCTGTCGCAGGGGTAGCAGATGCTGCCGCGAAGGATGATGTCACCGAAGGTGAGGGGCAGGAGGTCGAGCGTCACCGGGTGGGTCTGGAGACCGACTTGCACGACGATGCCGCCGCGCCGGACGGCGGCGATGCAGCCGGCCAGCGCGGGGCCGACCCCGGCGCATTCGATTGCGGCATGGACGCCAATGCCGTCTTCAGTGTGCGCGCGGACCACCTGGCGCAGGTCGTCGCGCGCCGGATTGACCAGGATAGCGCCGGGGACGAGCGACTCCGCCGCCTTGAGGCGGATCGGGTTGGTCTCCGACACGATCAGCGTCGCCACGCCGGAGGCGCGGGCCGCTAGGGCGCAGAGGGCGCCGATCGGCCCGAACCCCGAGATCAGCAGACTCGAGCCAAGGGAGACCCCTGCGCGGTCGACCGAGTGGATTGCGACGGCCGCCGGCTCGACGAGCGAGGCCTGGAGGTCGGTCAGCGAATCGGGGACCGGCCAGGCGTTGTAGTCGTTGACGATCGCAAGCTCACCCATCCCGCCCCAGGGCCAACTGAAGCCGACGACGCCGACCTTGGGGCTGAGCTGATAGAGGCCGCGCTTGCCGTAGTAATCGTCGGCCGGGGCCATCTGCGGCTGGATCGAGACACGGCCGCCCGGCGCGACGTTCTCCACCGCGCTTCCGACCGCGACCACCGTGCCGGCGAACTCGTGGCCGAGGATTTGCGGCAGGGTCGTGCCGGTAAAGACATGCGGCTCGCGGGTCGTGCTGATCGGACCGTGGATGTATTCGTGGAGGTCGCTGCCGCAAATGCCGCAAAGGCTGGTGCGGACCAGGACGTCGTGGGGCTTGAGATCGCCCGGCGGCGGTACGTCCTCGAAGCGGAGGTCGTGGCGATCGTGGAGGCGAAGTGCGCGCATCGTTGTTTCCTCATGCCGCCATGTAGGCGCCGTCGAGCACGACGGTGGAGCCGTTGAGATAGGGAACTGTGCCCGAGAGCAGAAAGACGATCGTATCGGCCACTTCCTCGGGCGTGCCGTAACGCCCCATGGGAATGCCGGTCTCGTAGCGCCGCCGCTCATAGTCTGGATCGGCGGGGTTGACCATCTCCTCCGACAGCCGCTGCAGGGGCGTGTCCACCGGACCGGGACAGACGATGTTCACCTGGATGTTGTCCTTGGCGCATTCCGCGGCGGCCGACCGGGTCAACCCGAGCACGGCATGCTTCGACGCCGTATAGTCGCAGCGGTTGAGGCCGCCCCGTAGCGACAGGAGCGAACCATTGTTGGCAATCTGTCCGCCGCCGGCGCGGCGCATCGCCGGAATGACATGCTTGAGACCGAGAAAGACCGCCCGAAAGTTCACCGCCATCGTGGCATCGAGTTCGTCAAGGGTGGTGTCCACGATGCTCTTGTGGGCGCCGCCCACGCCGGCATTGTTGAAGAAGAAGCTGACCGGACCGAGATCCTGTTCGGCGCGCTCGACATAGGCCTTCGCGGTCGACTCCTCGGTGACGTCGCCTGCGAAGGTAACAAGGCGACCCGGCGCGCCAGCCAGCTTCGCCGCAAGTGCGTCGAGGGGTTCCGCACGCCGCCCGACGGCGACGACATTGCCGCCGCCGGTCACCAGCTTTTCGGTCACGGCAAGGCCGATGCCGCTCCCGGCCCCGGTGACGATGCCATTCCGGCCGCTGAAGCTATACACGGCGACCCCTGCGATCAGGCCAGTTGTGGCGCCAGCCGGGCCGCGTTGCCGCGACGGCGGAAGTAGTCGATCGTCATCTGGACGACGATCACCACGATGAGGAGCGCGCCGATGGCGAGGCTTTGGAGCCAGTACGGTGCGCCGAGACTGGCGACGCCGCCGACGAGGAAGCGGAGCGTCAAGAGCCCGATGAAGATGCCGACCACATTGCCGCGTCCCCCTTCGAGAGCGATCCCGCCCATCAGGCAGGCGGTGACCGCGGAGAGGAGCAGCGTATCGAACCCAAGCGGGGTGGCGCTGCCCAGACGAACCGAGGAGAGGGCGCCGCCGAGGCCGGCAAGCGTGCCGGACAGGGCGAAGGCGATGACCATCGGGCGCACGATCGAGACGCCGGCGGCGCGGGCCTCGGCGCGACCCCCGCCTATGGCGTAGATCTCGCGTCCCCACACGGTGTAGCGGAGAAACAGCCCGACGAGGATGAACACCGCGAACATGATGAGGCTGAGCGGCGAAAACACCCCCAGGAGGCGCTGCGCCAGCCAGTCGGTCTCGGCCAGGCGCGGGATCGGAATGGTGACGCTGTTCTCGTTGCTGATGATGAGGGCGAAGCCGCGCAGCCCGATCAGCGTACCGATGGTGAAGACCAGGGAATTGATGCCGGTTACGGCGATGAGCAGCCCCTGAAGCCCGCCAAAGACGCCGCCAGCGACGACGGCAATCACGACCGCGGGGGCGATGCTCATGCCGGTGGCAATCATGTTGATGGCAAGGACGCCAATCACGGCGGCAAGCGAGCCCACGGACAGGTCGAACTCGGCGGCGAGCATCGTCACGCCAATGCCGACGGCGACGAGGCCGATCAGCACCGCGCCATCGAGGAGTGCGGCAATGCCGTTCACCGTGTGGTACGACGGCAGCATGCTCGCGAAGATCACGTAAACCACCGCCATGAACGCGGCGCGGATGGCGAGGTCGGCGATCGTCTCGCGGCGGTTCATCCCCTGCTCCGCTGAATCATGTGGAAGCCGAGGGTCGCGAGGGCTACGAGGCACCCGACGACCAGCATACGCTGCCCCGTGCTGAAGCTGTGGAGCAGCATGTAGTTCTGGAGGAGCGCGATGAACACCGCACCGAGCGCGGCCTGAATCGGCGATCCCTGGCCGCCGCGGAGCGATATGCCCCCGACGAGTACGGCTGCGATCACGTCGATGTTCAGTCCGGTGAAGAGATTGGCGACCGCCAGTCCGAACTGGGATGCGGCCGAAATGCCGGCAAGGCCGCAACAGACGCCGAATATGGTCAAGGCCACGAGCGACGCCTGACCGACACGCAACCCGGTGGCCCGCGCCGTCTCGCGGTTGGCGCCGATCAGCAGCAGTTGCCGGCCGAAGCGTGTCTTCTGGAGGACGAACCAGGCAAGAAGCGCAAGAATGACGAAGGCCCAGCTCTGGGTCGGGATCCCGAGCGGGCGGCCGGTGCCGATGAAGCGGGCGATATCGTCGGCGAACATGATGTTCTGGTTCTGGCTGACCAACGATGCGAGACCGCGGAAGAACGCGCCGAAGGCGAGCGTCGTGATGATCGGATCGGCGCCCCGGGCGATGATGCCGCCCTGGATCGCGCCCGCCCCGCCGGAAAAGACGATGGTGAGGACCAGGGCGGCGGCCAGGCCATAGTCCGCGCGCATCAACCAGGCGAAGACGCAGGCGGAGAGGATCGCAAGTTCCTCGGCCGAGAGCGCGAACAGGTTGCCCGAGATCGTGATGTAGGACATGCCGAGCGCCACGATCCCGGTGATCGAAGCGGCGCGAACCACGGTGATCAGGTTCTCGACCGTGAGGAAGCTCGGCGTGGTGATTGCCGCCGCGGCGACCAGCGCGACGATGCCGAGGATGACGATGACGATATTGCGCCTGCGCCGCGCGGCGGCCTGCGCATCCGATTCGGGGAGGTTGTCCGGCAGGCTGGCAAGGATCGTACGCGCGATCATGCCGCGGCTCCCGTGACCGTGTCCTCCGGATGCGTGACATCGCGGAGCAACGCTTCGGGCTTGATCTCTTCGGCAGGCGCGACACGCACCATGCGACCCCGGAAAAATGTGGCGACCCGATCCGACAAGCCGAGGATCTCCTGATTGTCGGAGGACGCGAACATGATCGCCAGTCCGCCGTCGGCGAGAGTCCGGAGGTGACGGTATATCTCAGCGCGGGCCCCGACATCGACGCCGCGCGTCGGTTCCTCGACGAGAAGGATGGTCGGCTCGATTCCAAGCCATTTGCCGAGGGCGACCTTCTGCTGGTTCCCCCCCGACAGTTTGCCGGCCTGGCTGTTGAGCCGCCCCCGGGCAATCTCGAAGAAGGACGCGAGTCGGTTCGCGAGCTCGTCCTCGCGGCGGCGGCTCAGCAGGCCAGCGACGGTGATGCGCTCGATGGCCGGCGCACTCAGGTTTTCGACGAGCCGCCGGACCGCAAAGATGCCGTCCCGCTTGCGATCGTCGGAGCAATAGGCGATGCGGTTCGCCATCGCCTCGCGCATGTTGCGCGGGTGGAGCGACCGGCCTTCGATCCGCATCGAGCCGCCATGGAGGGGCACGGCGCCGGCCACGGCGCGGACGACGGCATTCGCGCCGCTGCCGAGCTGGCCGGCAAGCCCGAGTATCTCGCCCTTGTGGAGTTCGAGCGTGATGGGCCGGGTGAGGCCCTGCACCAGCACATTATCGAGGGTAAGCACGGGCTCGCCGCGCGCCGTGCCGCGCGCGGGAAACATCTGATCGAGCCGGCGCCCGAGAAGATGCTCGATCAGTTCGTCGATGTCGAGCGCCTTGACTTCCACCGGATCGAAGCTGGAGCCGTTGCGAAAGATGGTCACGCGATCGGCGAGTTCGAAGACCTCGCCGAGCCGGTGGGTGACGTAGATGATTGAACGGCCTTCACGCGCCAGCGATCGGACGACCGCCATGACTTTCTCGATCTCGACATCCGACAGAGCCGCGGTCGGCTCGTCGAGGATCAGGATGCGGGCATTCCTGGACAATAAGCGCGCGATCTCGACGAGCTGACGCTGCGCCACGGAAAGGTGCCCGGCCGGCATGGACGGGTCGATGTCCCCAAGCCCGACGAGTTCGAGATAAGGCCGGACACGCTGGGACAGCTGGCCGCTCGTCCAGATCGGCGAGGTGTTCCCGCCAAGACAGATGTTCTCGGCCACCGAGAGCGCGGAAATGATGCTGAGCTCCTGCGTTACGTAGGCGACGCCGGCATGGAGCGACTGATGCGGGGACCGGAAGCGCACGGCTCTTCCGTCGATCTCTATCGTGCCGGAGTCAGGGCGTTCGAGACCGGCAAGGATCTTGACCAGGGTGCTCTTGCCGGCGCCGTTCTCGCCGAGGAGAGCCATCACCTCACCGCGGCGAAGCGTGAAGTCGACACCGGCCAGCGCAGTCACCGAGCCATAACGCTTGGCGATTCCGCGCATCTCGAGGATGGGCTTCTTATCGTCCATGTCCATCGGCTACCTGGCGAAAAAGGCGGCCGTCGCCAATGTGGCGACGACCGCCCTTCCGGGAGGAAGATCAGTAGTTGCAGAGTTCCTTGAAGGTCCAGCCCCAGAGCTTGAAGTTATCGATGTCCGCCTGCGAGTTGCCGACGGCGGGGTTGGGGATGAAGTTGAAGCGCGACGGCGCGCCGTCATCCGACGGCTTGGTGTCGGCGGTGGCTTCGAGGTAGAGCTTGCCCTCCTTGACCTCGCCGGTGTTCAGGTACTTGTGCAAGGTCTGGACCGACTGCCAGCCTTCGAGGAAGGCCGCCTGGACGCCGGTTCCGACCAACTTGCCGGTGGTCAGGTCGGTCGTGTCGCCGTGGCAGGTGCCGCCGACCACGAGCACGTCGACGCCCGGCTTCTTGCCGGCTTCCTCAAGCGCCTGGATGACGCCCGTGGCGAGGCTGTCGTTCTCGGTGTAGACCCAGCTGACCTCATCCTTCCGCGGCGGGATGACCTGCGATCCAACAGCGTAGCCTTCCTGCTGCATGAAGCCGGCCGGTTCTTCCAGGATGACCTCGAGCTTCCCCGCAACCGTGTCGCGGAACGACTTGGAGCGGTCGCTGCCGGCGGAGTAACCGGCCGGGAAGGTGATGATCATGCCCTTGTCGCACTTGGCGGTGGTGCTCTCCTCGCAAGCCGCGAGCAGCATCTCGGCGGCGACCTTGGCGTTAAGGAAGTCGTCGACGCCGGCATAGGCGGTCCAGAAAGCCTCGGTGCCCTCGATCGGATACTGGTTCGTGAAGATTACCGGCTTGCCCGTCTGGGACAAGGAACGAAGCGAACCGGTGCCGGCGGCGTTGACGTAGGGCCACCAGATATAGCCGACGACCTCCTCACCGGAGGCGAGATGCTGCTGGACCTGCGCATCCTGCTCGGCCTGGTCGCGGCTCGATTCGATGATCTTGATATCGTAGCCGAGTTCCGCCGCCTTGTTCCTGGCGCCGGCCTGCCACTGGGCAAGGTAGTTGTCCGTGCCGGGCGGCATGAAGACGATGATCATTCCCTTGCCCTGCGCTGCGACGGGCGCAATCGCGCCGCCGGCGGCGACGATGGCAACGCCGACGGCAACCGCCATCGTTGCCGCTTTCAGGCTCCTGACGAACGAGTTCAGCATGGGTTTCCTCCCTGTTGTGATCTACCGACGTACCAACTTCGGATCCACCGGCCACATCGGGCCGGCGCTACCTGGCCGCTCAAACCAGGACCATTCCTCCATCAATCATGATGATCTGGCCGGTCATGTAGTCGCTGTCGGGCGAGGCGAGGAACAGCGCCGAGCCCGCGATATCCTCCGGGGTCGCGGCGCGGCCGCGGAGAATGCCTGACGAGAATTCGGCGATCGCCTGGCCGGGGCGCTGGCTCGCGCCGATCGCCATCAAGTCCTTGTCGAGTTGCTCCCACAGCGGCGTGTTGACCACGCCTGGCGCGAAACCGTTGACGGTGATGTTGTTCTTCGCGAGCGCCCGCGCACCCGACTGCGTGAGCGACACGACGGCAAATTTCGATGCGCAGTAAGGGGCGATGTTGTCATAGCCCTGGCGGCCGGCGACGGACGCCGTGTTGATGATCTTGCCGCCGGTTCCCTGCGCGATCATCTGCTTGGCGGCCTCCTGCATGCCGATCAGGACGCCGAGGCCGTTGACGCGCATGATCATGTCCCAGTTCTCCTCGGTGACGTCGAGGAAGTTCATGGGCGTGTTCAAGCCGGCGTTGTTGAACATCACATCGAGCGAGCCGAATGCACCGACGGCTTTCTCGATGGCCGCACGGGTCTCACTCCGGCTGGTTACGTCGAGGACGGCAAACGTAGCCTTTCCTGCCGTTTCGCCACCGATCCGCTCGCCGGCCTTCGCGGCCACTTCCGAAACGCCGGGGTCGCGATCGGCATACACGACGTTGCCACCCTCCCGAAGCAGGGCATCCCCGATGGCGCGGCCGATGCCGCGGGCGGAACCCGTGACCATGCAGGTGCGATTGGACAGCCTTCCCACGATACCTCCCTACCAGTTTGGCGTTCTTGCAAAGAGCGGGCTTTTTGCCCGCGATCGCCTTAATGCCCACGATTGCAGAATGCACCGGACCCCGCTTGCGCGAAAATAACCATTCCGGATATTCCCGCCTCGGGACTTCATTCGATGTGACCATCCGGATTGAGGCCGATCTCCGACAAGATCGACAGCGTGTCCTGGCCGATCGACGGCGCACGACGCCGGATAGAACCCGGAGTCCGCGACAAGCGGGTGACGACATTGTGGGTCGGCAACGTCCCGGTCTCGTCTTCCATCTCGACGATCACTTCGCGCCCGACGACATAGGGGTGGCCGATCAGTTCCGGGACCGAATGGACCGGGCCGACCGTGACCCCGGCATTGGCGAACAGCGCGAGGTTTTCGTCACGGTTTCGCCGCGCTATGAACTCGCCGATGATCGCGTCGAGCTCGTCCTTGTTCCTGAGCCGGTCGTCGTTGGTGCGGAACCGCGGGTCGTCCACGAGGTCGGGGCGACCGATGGTATGGAAGATCCGTTCCGCCATGGTCTGCATCGAGCCGGACATTGCGACGTAGAGCCCATCGGAACACGGGTAGAGATTGCGGGGCGCGGCGTGGGTGGACTGATTACCGTTCCGCCTGGTCGGGACGCCGGTCAGCCGGAACTCGCCCGCGGTGACGCTGATCAGCGAGAAGATCGGCTCGAACAGCGAGATGTCGACCACTTGCCCGCCCCCGCGCCCGACTTCGACATGGCGAAGGGCGGTGAGGAGGCCGACGGCGGCGTATAGCCCGGCGATCATGTCGGCCAGGGCAAACGGTGGCAGGCACGGCGGCGAATCGGAGAACCCGTTGAGGTCGGCATAGCCCGACATGGCTTCGACCAAGGTCCCGAAGCCGGGCTTGTCCCGGTACGGCCCCGTCTGCCCCCATCCTGACAGACGCACCATGACCAGACCGGGATTTAGCGCAAGCAGCGCCTCCGGCGCGAAACCCATGCGCTCCAGCGTCCCCGGCACGAAGTTTTCGACCAGCGCATGCGCGGTTGCCAGAAGCCGCGTCAGGACTTCGAGGTCCCGCTCGCGCTTCAGATCCAGCGCGATGCTGCGCTTGTTCCTGCCATAGGTCTTCCAGAACACCTCGACGTCATTCACCCGCCAGCGGCGGAGATCGTCCCCACGCTCCGGATGTTCGACCTTGATCACGTCGGCGCCGAGATCGGCGAGCACGTGCGTGACCATGTTGCCGGCGACCAAGCGGGACAGGTCGACGATACGAACGCCGCTCAAGGGGCCAGGCGCCTTGTCTTGGGTCGAACCGCTCATCCGCTCCCCGCTTGTCGGAGGTTCAGGCCTGGCCGCCCCCTCCGCTCTTGTCGGCCAAGTCGTACATGGCCCACAGAGTGCCGTCAACGGTATACAGGCTACCGTTGACAGTCATCGTCGTGCAGACCTAGTGTGATCCGTCGCGAGCCAGCACCCGACAAGCCGACAAGAATGCTGGCAAGGAGAAAACAGATGAAGAATCGCGTTTCCGTCGCGGGTTCTCGATCGGCGATCAGCCGCCGGTCACTGCTCAAGGGCGCCGCCGGCGCTGCGGCCCTCGCCACGCCGCTCGGCGGCCTGGTGCGGGCGGCGCGCGCCGCAGACCCGATCGTGGTCGGAATGGCATGGCCGGGAATGCAGGACGCCGTGTGGAGCACGAGCCACCAGCTCCTTGAGGAGCTCGCCGCGAAATCCGATCCGCCCATCGAGCTCGTGTTCACCGCCGCCGACATGGACGTGGCCAAGCAGGCGAGCGACGTCCAGGACCTGATCAGCCGCGGCGTCGATGTCGTCCTCGTTTTCCCGATCGATTCGAAGGCGATCGCGTCGAGCGTCAAGGATGCCCATGACGCCGGCATCCCGGTGATGTCCTTCCTCCGCCAGGTTCATGCCGAAGCCAAGTACCAGGCGGACGTCTTCGTCGGCATCGACGCGAAGTGGCAGCAATATTCGTCGTCGAAGACCGTGTTCGAGCAGATGAAGAAGGACGGTGTCCCGATCAACGGCGTGCTCTGGGTCAGCGGCGATCTCCGCGACGAGAACTCGCGCCTGCGGGGCCTCGGTCTCCAGGAGGCTGCGGCCGAGGTGGGGGCCGAGATCCTCCAGGACCTCCCGGCCAACTGGGATCCGCAGCAGGCGGCCGCCGTTCTCGCGCCCGCGCTCAAGGCCTATCCCAACGCCAACATGCTCGCCATCGCTTCGGACGTGATGATGAGCGGCGTCCAGCAGGTCCTGAAGGATGCCGACAAGTGGTATCCCCACGGCGACCCCAAGCACATGTACTTCTCGAGCGTCGACGTGTTCGCGATCGGCATCGAGCTCCTGCGCTCGAAGCACCTCGACGCCGACACGCTCTTCGACGTGAAGGGGATGTGCCAGAAGGCCATCGAGATCATGCCCCGCCTTGCAGCCGGCGAGAAGTTCTCCGAGGACATCATGATCAAGGGGCCGGTCTACACGCCGGAGAACGTCGACGATCCCGAGCTCCAGGCGCAGCTCTGGCAGAGCTGATCGTACCCTGCAGCCTAGGCTGCGGGACGGCGGGCGGCGGACCGTTGGTCCCGTCCTGCGACCCGCAGCCGAGCAACCCTTCGGGTCTGAGAGCCGATGAGTCAAGAGGCGCCCGGGCCGGCGATGCCGCTGCCGGACAGAGCCATCCGCACGGCCGGCCCGGCAGGGCTCGGCCAGCGCCTCGACGGGTCGCCGCGCGCCCGGACGAATCTCTTCGTCGTGGCGCTGGCCATTCTGGTGATCGTCGGGCTCAGCCTGCTGGTTCCGAGGTTTCTCGAAGTGAGGAACCTGTTCAACGTTGCCGAGCAGCTCAGCATCCTCGGGTTTCTCGCGATCGGCATGACGTTCGTGATGGTGACCGGCGGCATCGATCTCTCGAGCTACACGGTCGTGTCGGCGGCTTCGGTGGTCGGCGCCACGCTGATGGTCGCCGGACATTCGCCCGTCCTGAGCTGCGCGGTCATGCTGCTGGTCGGCATCGGCTTTGGTGCGCTGAACGGCTTCGCCATCGCTTTCGGCCGGATGATTCCGTTCATCGTGACGCTGTCGACGATGGTGCTTGCCCAGGGTTTTGCCATCTGGTTCACTCAGGCTCAGAGCATCTCGGGCCTGCCGGAGGACTATGTCGAGCTGGTATCGGGACGGCTCTTCGGCGTCGTGCCGGTTCCCGCCCTGATCATACTCGTGGTCGCGGGCGTCGCGGGCGTCGTTCTCGCGAGGACCGAGTTCGGCCGCCAGCTCTATCTCGTGGGCAGCAATCCGCAAACCGCGAAGGTATCGGGCATACCTGTGCGGCGGACGATCTTCAGCGCCTATGTCTTCTCCGGGATGATGGCGGGGATGACGGCGATCGTGGTCACGGCCATGGTGGGCACTGCCACGACGGCGATGATCCGCGACGAGCGGCTCATGGACGTCATCGCCACGACCGTGATCGGCGGGGCGAGCCTCCGGGGCGGGTCGGGCAGCATTGTCGGCACCATGCTCGGCCTGCTCTTCATCACCGTGCTCGGCAATGCCTTCAATCTCCTCGGCGTTTCCCCCTTCATCGCGATGATGATCAAGGGATGCGTGCTCGTGGCCGTGGTCGGCCTCGACGTCCTCCGCAATCGATAGGCAGCGGCATGGACACCGGGACCCCCAAGCTCGCCATGACCGGCATTTCAAAGAGCTTTCCCGGCGTGCGCGCTCTACATGACGTCGCGCTCGAGGTGCGCTCCGGGGAGATCGTCGGTCTGGTAGGGGTGAACGGCGCCGGCAAGTCGACCCTGATGAACGTGCTCGGCGGCATCTACCCGCCCGATGGCGGGGAGATCCGCATCGGCGGCGCGCGCGTCGCTTTCGGCTCGCCCAAGGACGCGAGCCGGCACGGCATCGCGTTCATCCATCAGGAGCTGCTCTACTTCGGCTCCCAGTCGGTCGCCGAGAACATCTTCATCTCCCATCTCTTCATGAGCCACGCTATCCCCTTCTTCGTCGACAAGCGGGAAGCGAACCGGGCGGCGCAGCGCTATCTCGACATGCTCGGGTCAAGGATCCGACCCACCGCGAGGATGGAAGACCTCTCGGTGGGGGAGAGACAGATCGTCGAGATCGCCCGTGCGCTCGCCACCGGCGCAGACATCGTCATCCTCGACGAGCCGACGTCGTCGCTCTCCCTGAGGGAGAAGCGCATCCTCTTCGACATCCTCCGGCGACTGAGATCGGAGGGAAAGGCAATCGTCTATATCTCCCATTTCCTCGACGAGATCCTCGAGCTCTGCGACCGCTTCGTCGTCCTGCGGAACGGCGAAGTGCACGGCAAGGGCCGGACCGCCGAGGTCACCAAGTCCGACATCGTGCGCATGATCATCGGCCGCGATCTGATCGCGAAGCCGAGATCGGCCGCGTCCGCGGGCGCGCGGCCGGTGCTCGAAGTCGAAGGGTTGCGCAGCGGGCACCTCCTCAACGACGTCACGTTCCGTCTCGGCTCGGGGGAGATCGTCGGCATCTGGGGGCTCATGGGCTCGGGCCGGACTGAGCTTCTGCGCGGCCTGCTCGGACTCGACCCGATCGATGCCGGAACCATCCGCTTCGCGGCCGACGGACCGCCGGCGGCCATCGCCCCCGACGAGCTGCTGCGCCACTGCGGCTACATCACGGAGAGCCGCCACGCCGACGGACTGTTTCTCGCCCAGCCGGTGTGGAAGAACGTCACCGCCCCAACGCTCGACAGGTATGCCCGAGGAGTCTTCCGCTTCCTCGACACGCTTAGGGAGATGACGACCGCGGTCGGGTACATCGAATCGCTTCGGATCGCCACGCCGCGCGCCGACACGGCCGTCGCCTCCCTGTCGGGCGGGAACCAGCAGAAGGTGGTGTTCGCGAAATGGCTCAACCGCGGCCCGCGGATGCTCGTCATGGACGAGCCGACGCGCGGCGTCGACGTCGGCGCCAAGCTCGAGATCCAAGGCCTGATCTCCGACCTTGCCCGGCAGGGGACGTCGGTGCTTCTGGTCTCGTCCGAAGTCGAGGAGATGGTGAACCTCTGCGATCGCGTGCTGGTGCTTCGCGACGGGCATATCGCATCCGAAGTCGTCGGCGATGCCATCAACAATGCCCGGCTGATGTCGCTCGCGCTGGGCGAGGAGCGGGTCGATGCCTGAGTCCGCAACCTATGTCGGCCACGCCAGGAATTTTGCCCTTTCCTATGGCTTCTACCTTCTGCTCCTGGTGTTGATCGTCCTGTTCGGCGCCGTGTCGAACTCGTTCCTCACCGTCAGCAATTGGACGCAGATCAGCATCGTAGCCTGCTTCATGCTGACCGCCGCCTCGGGGCTCACGCTCGTGATGATCACGGGCAATATCGACCTTTCCGTCGGCTCGATCGCCTATCTGGCGTCGGCCGTCGTCTTCCTTTCCTCCGACCTTCCGGTCCCGCTGATCATCGCCGCCGCGGTCGGCGCCGGGGTGGTCGCGGGGGCCGTCAGCGGGATCCTGATCTCCTATCTCCGCATGAACTCGCTCCTGACCACCCTTGGCCTCCTGATCGCCTATCGCGGGCTGAGCCTGGTCCTCACCGGCGGCACGGTCAGGCCAGTGGCCGAGGGCATCGCCGCCCTCGGTCGCATCAAGTTCTTCGAGGTGCTGCCGCTCGTCTTCGTGATCAGCGCCTTCGTGATGGTCGTCCTCCAGATCGTGCTGAGCCGCACCCGCTTCGGCGCCTATTGCTATGCGATCGGCAACAACGAGGTGGCCGCCGTGAAGGTCGGGATTCCGGTCAAGCGCGTGAAGACCGCCACCTTCTGCATCTCGGGAGGGTGTGCGGCGGCGAGCGGCCTTCTATCGATGATGTATCTCGGCGAAGTCACGACGTTCACCGGCCGGGGCATGGAATTCCAGGCGGTCGCGGCGGTCGTGATCGGCGGCACCAGCCTCTTCGGCGGCCGCGGCAACGTATTGCCGGGGACGCTTGCGGGCGTGCTCCTCCTCATCATCATCAACAACGGGTTGGGGACCTACGGCGTCTCCCCCTACGTCTATCCCTTCGTCGCAGGCGGCGTGATCTTCCTCGCCATCTATCTCGACTCCCTCAAGCATATGCGGCGCGAGAGGGTGCGATGAACCGAACGCTCTCCCCCCGGCGCGGGCGGGCTGCGAGTTTTTGGCAGGAAGCAACGGCGAATCTCTGCGATATCTGCGGCCTCACGAGGGGCGAGGCCTGAAGATGCAGATTCGGCGAGAGACGCTTGGTTCCCAGATGTACGACCTGCTCCGCGACCGGATCTTGTCGGGTGAGCTTCCGGGCGGTGCGCACATCGCGCAAAGCGCACTGTCGGAAGAGTTGGGGATCAGCCGAATCCCGATCCGTGACGCGCTGCAGCGCCTCGACAGTGACGGGCTCGTCACCGGCGACGATATCGGCCGCTACACGGTCGTCCCCTTCACGGCAGAGGATGCCGACGAGATCTACGCCATCCGCCGGAAGCTCGAGCCGTTCGCCATCGAAGTCGCAGCGGCGAAGCTGACGGATGGCGGACTGGCGGCATTGAAGGCGCTTCACGCCGAACTCAATCAGGCAGCGCGCGATCGCGACCTCAAGCGGTACACCGATCTCAACGTCCAGTTTCACACTGCCATATACGAGGCGAGCGGCATGCGCCGGCTGGTGCGGATCATCCGCGGCCTCTGGCGCGGCGTCCCGCAGATGACGCCGATCGTGCTGGAGGGCCGGATCACCCGGTCCCAGCGCGAGCATGACGAGGTTCTGAAGCGGCTTTTCGAGCGGGACGGACCCGGCGCCGCGGCGGCGCTGCAGCGTCACATCGACAATGCCGGTATCGAGCTGCGGCGGCGGATGGACGACGGCGCCGCGACCACACGAACAAGGCCGGTGACCTCCACGGAGAAGCGCGGACATGGACAAGTCGCTGATTAGCGCCTTCGGACGTCGCGTCCGCCTCGGGATGGTGGGCGGCGGGATCGGGTCGATCATTGGCGAGACCCACATTATCGCCCTTCGCGCCGACGGCTTCTGCGACCTCGTCGCGGGCGCGCTCTCGTCGCGGCCCGAGGTGGCGCACCGGTCTGCGGCGCAGGAGTTGATCGATCCCGAACGCTCCTACGAAACCTATGAGGCGATGGCGGAGCAGGAGGCGGCACGGCCGGACCGCATTGATGCTGTGATCATCGCGACGCCGCCCCAGCATCACTGGCCGGCGGCGAAGCTCTTCCTCGAACGCGGGATCGACGTGATCTGCGAGAAGCCAATGACCCGCGACCTGGCCGAGGCCCAGGCGATGCTGCAACTAGTACGCAGTACCGGCCGGCTCTTCTGCCTGACCCACTGCTACACCGGCTATCCGATGGCCCGCCAGGCGCGGGCGATGATCAGGGCCGGCGCCCTCGGCGCCGTGCGCATGATCGACATGACCTTCGCGCCCGGTGACCATGGGACCTCGCTCGAACCGGAGGACCCCGCGGACCGTCACTGGCGCTTTCAAGCCGCATCAATGGGCGCGACGTCAATTCTGGGGGAGGTCAACTCGCATGCCTACCAGATGGCGACCTACGTCACCGGCCTCGAGGCGGAGCAGGTTTCGGCGAATCTCTCGATGTTCGCACCGCGCCGCGAGGTCTATGACAACGCCTATCTCACAATGCGCTACCCGGGAAATGTCATGGGCCGGATGTGGGCGAGCTACGTCGCCGCGGGCAATGACCAGGGCTTTTCGTTTCGGATCTACGGCGAAACCGGGCACATCAGCTGGAACGAGGAAGATCCCGAGTACCTGATCCTGAAGCCAATGGCGGGGCCCGCGGTGGTCTACGCGCGGGGCTATGAAGCCACCGCGCAGGCGGCGCGGACCAGCCTTCGCTATCGCGCTGGCTTCCCCGAAGGGTATGGGCTCGCCTTCGCCAATCTCTATGTCGACTTTGCCCAGGCCATCATGGCGCGGGCTCTCGGCCGGCCCTTCGCGCAGTACCTTTCCGAACTGCCCACCGTCGAGGACGGCGTGCGCGGCATGAAAATGATTGAGGCGGCGACGCTGTCGCATGCAAACGGGGGCGCATGGACGGACTGCGGAACGAGGCTGTGAGAGCGCAAGTGGATTCCATCGTTGCCCGCCCGCACCCGTCGGTCGGCGCCGGCCAAGGGCCACACGACATCCGGAAATATCCGAAATGGACATTTAGTTCGTTGGGAGTCGCGTGCAGGCGTGGGAATTTGCCGCCCCATAAGAACCGGAACGGTTGCGAGCATATCCCGGCGGCGGCAACGCGTGGGAGGGGAGGAAACGAATAATGCCGCAGACGACGAAGCCAAAATCCCCGCCGGCCAAAGCTACCCGCACCGTTGGGAAAGGCGGGGCGCTGAAGCTCGGGCAGGCCCACCCAGCGTGGGCGGCGGACGCCGCCTGCCGCACCGGCGATACGGGACGCGCAGACAGCCGCGATCCGTTTTCGCTTCAGGACCGGATCGCACTGGTTACCGGAGCGGCCCGCGGCATCGGCCTCGCCGTCGCTGAGCGGCTGGCCGTTCTCGGCGCCCACGTCATCCTCACCGACATAAACGAGGACGGCCTCGAGAAGGCCCGATCAGGCATCCTCGCCGCGAAGGGCTCGGCCGAGGGCCTGCGCCTCGACGTGACAGACCCGAAGGACATCGCTCAGGTGGTCGACGCGGTGATCGCCCGGCACAAGCGCATCGACATCCTGATCAACAATGCCGGCATCTGCATCAACGCAACCGCACTCGAAACCAGCGCCGAGATCTGGGAGCGGCAGATGACCCTCAACCTCGACGCGGTCTTCTTCCTCAGCCAGGCCGTTGGCGCGCACATGGTGAAGGCGGCCCGCGGTGCGATCGTCAATCTGAGCTCCTTCGCCGCGGTTGTCGACGTGCGGCCACAGAAGCACGTCGCCTACAGCGTCTCGAAGGCCGGCGTCGCTCATCTCTCGCGGGTGCTTGCCTCGGAATGGGCGCGTTCCGGCGTGCGCGTCAATGCGATTGCGCCCGGCTTCGTGATGACCGACATGCCGCTCGGCGCGGGAATGGAGATGCACGACATCTGGAGGAAATTCGTCCCGGCCGAGCGGTTCCTCCACCCCTACGAAGTGGCCAACGTCGTCGCCTTTCTCGCCAGCGACGCCTCCAGCGCCATCACCGGTCAGCTGATCATGGCCGATGGCGGGATAACCATCTGGTAGCACCCCGCTATCGACCATCGCTGAATTCACAGGAGATACCCATGAACAAGAACGTTGCGATCCCGACGGAAATCGAGCCGCCGCCGACGAGCCTCGCGCCGCACTGGAACTGGAACCGCGCCATCCCGCAGCCGGGTCACATGGGCGTCGATTTCGAGGGTCGCGTCGATTTCCGGCGCCTCCACCAATACCGGCTGGGACGCGCCCGCCAGGCGCTCGCCGCGTCCGGCCTCGGGGCGCTGTTGACCTTCGACGTCAACAACATCCGTTACCTCACGTCGACCAAGATCGGCGAGTGGGAGCGCGACAAGCTCTGCCGCTTCGCCCTGCTCGCCGGCGACCGGCTCCCGATCCTGTGGGACTTCGGCTCGGCCGCCGTCCATCACCGGCTCTATTGCGACTGGCTGCCGCAGGAGAACTTCCGGGCCGGCATGCTCGGCATGCGCGGCACCGTTCCTCCGTCGGCGGGGCTGATGAAGCGTCACGCCGAGGAGATCAAGGACCTCCTGGTGCAGGCCGGTGTCGCCGACATGCCGATCGGCGTCGACCTCATCGAGCCGGGCATGTGGATCGAGCTCGAGCGCGTCGGCCTGAAGCTGGTCGACGGCCAGCAGGTGATGCTCGACGCGCGCGAGATCAAGAGCATCGACGAGATCGTGCTTCTGAACCAGGCCGCGGCAATGGTCGATGCGGCCTATCAGCTGATCTATGAGGATCTCAAGCCCGGCGTCCGGGAGAACGACCTCGTGGCGCGGGTCAACAAGCTCCTCTACGAGCTGGGCTCCGACGATGTGGAAGCGATTAACGCCATCTCGGGCGAGCGCTGCAATCCGCATCCGCACAACTTCACCGACCGGCTCATCCGGCCCGGCGACCAGGCCTTCTTCGACATCCTCCACTCCTTCGTCGGCTACCGCACCTGCTACTATCGGACCTTCAATGTCGGCATGGCGACGCCGGCCCAGAGCGACGCCTACAAGCGCTGCCGCGAGTGGCTCAACGCGGCGATCGACCTGATCAAGCCGGGCGTCTCCACCGACACGGTCGTCAAGGTCTGGCCAAAGGCGGAAGAGTTCGGATTCCCGGACGAGTTGTCGGCGTTCGGCCTTCAGTTCGGCCACGGCATCGGGCTCGCTCTGCATGAGCGCCCGATCATCTCGCGCCTCGTCTCGCTCGAGAGCCCGATGGAGATCAAGACGGGCATGGTTTTCGCCCTCGAGACGTACTGCCCGGCCACCGACGGGTACTCGGCCGCCAGAATCGAGGAGGAAGTGGTCGTCACGGACACCGGCTGCCGGGTGATCACCCTCTTCCCGGCCGAGGAACTGCCGATCGCCAACCGGTACTGAACGGAAGGGTGGGGCCCGCGACCGGCGGGCTCACCCAGCCGCCGGTCGCCGTCGAGCGGGCGGTAGCGACCCGAGGGAGGAGGGGAAATGGCTAGCGACGTCGCACTCTATGCCACGAGCTGGACGCTCGCCGGGGATTCCATCCCCGCATTGACCGACGAGATCAGTCCCCACAGCTTTGCCGCACGCGTCGAGGCAGCGCGCGAAGCAGGGTTCGCCGGCCTGGGCTTGGCGCTTGCCGACTTCCGCTTTCTCAAGGAGCGACTTGGCGTACCGGAAATGCGGATGATCCTCGCCGACAACCAGATGCACTGTGTCGAGTTCGAGGTGCTGACGGACTGGTTCACCTCCGGCGAGCGGCGGGCCAGGTCCGACGCCGCGCGCGCCGAGTTCTTGCGCGCGGCGGAGGAGTTCTCGGCATGGCAGATCAAGGTCGTCGGCGATTTCGAGGACATCGGCGACGACGCCTGGCCGCTCGAACAACTGGCGGAGGAATTTCGGGCGCTTTGCGACGACGCGGCGAAGGTCGGGACGCGGATCACCCTTGAACTCCTGCCGTTCTCGAACATCAAGACACCGAAGCATGGTCTGTCGCTCATCGAAGCCGCCGGCGCGCGGAATGGCGGGCTGCTTCTCGACGTCTGGCACATGGAGCGGGGCCACATTCCCTATTCCGAAGTGGCGGCGCTTCCCGCCTCCGCCATTGGCTGGATCGAACTCGACGACGCTGCCGCCGAACAGTCCGGCACCATGTACGAGGACACCGTTCACAACCGTCGCCTTTGCGGCGAGGGCGATTTCGATATAGCCGGCTTCCTGCGCGCGGTTCGCGCGACAGGATACAAAGGCGGTTATGGCGTGGAGATCATTTCGAAGGAGCAGCGGGCGCGGCCGCTGAAGGAAGCGGCACGGCGCGCCTTCGAAACCACCATGCGACAATTCGAGGCGCTGGCCTGAATGGCGCATCCGAAACGGGAGGAACTGTACTGATGGCCGATATCGGAATCATCACCGGGGCTGGCGGCGGCATCGGGCGCGCCACCGCGGAACGCTTTGCCGCCGACAATTGGTCGCTCGTTCTGGCCGATGTCGACGAGAGCGTCATGCGCTTTGCGGAGGACATGTCCGGGCGGGGCCACCGGGCGATCGGCGTGGTGGCCGACGTCACCACCGAGGCCGGCGCAGCCCGTGTCCGGGAGACGCTGCGCTCCGTCGATGGACGGCTCAAGTTTCTCGGGCTCGTTGCCGGCACGCTCGGCGCCGTCGGCCCTGTCGAGACGTTCGACATGGCGGAGTGGGACAGGATCATGTCGGTCAATGTCCGCGCCAATGTCCTGATGATGAAGGAATTCATCCCTGGGCTCCGCGCTGCGGGCGGCGGGGCGATCGTGACGGTGTCGAGCTGGTACGGCCGAAGCGGCCACGCCTTCTTCGCAGCCTATTGCGCCTCCAAGGCAGCTCTGATCTCGTTGACCCAGTCCGCCGCCGCGGAACTCGCAGCGGACGGAATCCGCGTCAATTCGGTGGCGCCGGGGAACGTCGGAACGCGGATGCATTTCACGGCGCTTGCCGAAGAGGCCGAGAAGCGCGGCATTACCGCCGAGGAAATGAAGGCGATCGAATGGGCCAAGATACCGCTGGGACGAGCCGCGGACCCCGCGGAGATGGCGTCGGCGATCTATTTCCTCGCTTCCGATCAGGGCTCCTATTTCACCGGCGCGACGCTGGACGCCAACGGCGGCTGCGGCTTCTTTTGATCGGACCCGCCACAGAACCTGCCGGTATGCTCCCGGCATCGCGGGTGCGCCGCTCCGACGCTCCAGCAGTTCCCACACGTTGAGATAGCCTGAAGGAAACAACCATGGCCAAGGCCGGAACGAAGCAAGGACGGAGAGGCGATGCGCAGCCCGGACTGCCTCGCAACGACGACATCGGCGAAAGTCTGCGCCTGGAACTCTTCCGCCTGCAATTCGTGATCCGGCAGGCGGAGCAGCGTGCCTACGACCTCTTCCTCCAGAACCTGGTCAAGGGCACGAGTCACCTCTCCCTCGGCCAGGAGGCGGTGGCAGCGGGCTTCGCCGGCGCGATGAACCCGAACGACCTCTCGTTCTGCACCTATCGCGGCCATGCCCACACGCTTGCACGGGGCGTGCCGGTCGAGAAGGTGCTCGGTGAACTGATGCAGCGCGACAACGGCCTGATGCGCGGCAAGGGCGGATCCATGCATCTTACCTCCGCCGAGCACGGCGTCATGGGGTCCTATGCCATCATCGGGGCGCATCTGCCCATCGCCTGTGGCGCTGCGTGGCGGGCGCAGTACAGGGGCGACGACGATGTGTCGGTCTGCTTTTTCGGCGATGGCACGACCAATATCGGGGCATTCCACGAGGCGCTCAACTTCGCGGCGGTGTGGAAGCTGCCGGTGGTTTTCGTCTGCGAGAACAACCTCTACATGGAGTACACGCCGATCCGGAGCGTGACCGCGGTGGAGCATCCGGCCGCGGACCGGGCGGCGGCATACGGGTTGGATCGGATCGTCATCGACGGCAACGATGCCGATGTCGTCTACCGCACAGCCCGCGAAGCCTACGCGCGGGCGCGGGCGGGCAAGGGCCCCTCGCTCATCGAGTGCATGACCTACCGTCACAGTGGCCACTCCCGCGCCGATCCAGCCAAGTACCGGCCACCGGGTGAGCTGGAGGAGTGGCTGAAACGGGACCCGATCAAGATCTATCGCGAGCGGCTTGCCCAGTTCGGCGTCGGAGCGGACGCGGTCGCCGCGATCGAGACGGCGGTGAACCAGGAGGTCGACGCGGCGACGGAGGCCTGCAAGGCGGCGCCGATGCCGTCCGCTGACATCCTCCATACAGATGTCTATGCCGATGGAGGCTGGTCATGGCGGAACTGACCTACCGCGAGGCCGTTGCCCGCGGCATCGCCCAGGAAATGTCGCGCGATCCTGATGTCGTCTTCCTCGGCGAGGACGTCGGCGCCGCGGGCGGGGTGTTCAAGGCAACGGTCGGATTGTTCGAGCAATTCGGGCCGCTCCGGGTCCGCGACACGCCAATCTCCGAACAGGCCATCCTCGGCGCGGCGATGGGGGCGGCGATGACCGGCCTCAAGCCGATCGCCGAGATCATGTTCTCCGACTTCATCGCGGTTTGCTTTGACTACATCGCCAACGAGTTCCCCAAGAGCCGCTACATGACCAACGGCCAGCTCCGCTGCCCGCTGGTCGTGCGAACCGGAAACGGCGCAGGCTCCCGCTTCGGCGCCCAGCATTCGCAGAGCGTCGAGAACTGGTGCATGATGATCCCGGGCCTCAAGGTCGTGGCCCCGTCGAATCCGCGCGACGTCATCGGCCTGATGGCGGCGGCGGTCCGCGACCCCGACCCGGTGATCTTCTTCGAGCACAAGTCGCTCTACGCGACCAAGGGCGAGGTGCCTGACGGCGAAATCGTCGACACCCTGGGCACCGCCAGCATCGTCCGCCCTGGCAAGGACGCAACGATCATCGCGCTCGCCCTGATGGTGCCCCGCGCGCTCGCGGCCGCCGAGCGGCTCCAGGCCGAGGCCGGGATCGACTGCGAGGTCATCGACGTGCGCTCCCTCGTGCCACTCGACACACAGACGATCCTCGGCTCGGTGGCGAAGACGCATCGTCTGTTCACCGTCGAGGAGAACCCGCGGCTATGCGGCTGGGGGGCCGAGATCGTGTCGATCGTCGCCGACGAGGCCTTCTACGACCTTGATGGGCCGCCGGTCCGGATCACGACGCCGCATATCCCGCTGCCCGCGGCCGACGTGCTCGAGGACATGGTGCTGCCGAACGTCGATCGCATCGCCGAGCGCGTGCGGCAATCGCTGGGCGGCTGAACGATGCTGCACCGCCTGTGTCTATTGCCGCGTCGCCGGCCTCGGGAGGACAAGTCTCGCGTGGCGCCGACCCAAACCACCTGCATTGATCCGAGGACACGGTGATGGACGTTCTGATGCCGCAGCTCGGTGAGACGGTCGCCGAAGGCAAAGTGACCCGCTGGTTCAAGACCGTCGGCGACAAGGTCGCCCCCGGCGAAAACCTCTGCGAGATCGAGACCGACAAGGTGACCGTCGAAGTGCCGGCGATCGTCGGCGGTGTCCTCCAGTCGATCGGAGTGGCCGAGGGAATCGTGGCCCCGGTCGGGGCGGTGCTGGCGGTCATCGCCGATGGAACAACAGCCGGGTCGCCGGTCGGCGACGCGCCGGCTGCGGCTCAGGCCCCGCCAGGCCGCGGCGTCGGCGCACCGGCGCGGTCCGACGGCGGGGTGGTGCAGCACCCGGCGCGGAGATTCGAGCGCGACATCTTCAATGAGGTCCAGACGCCGCTGCGCAACTTCGGGCCGGCGAGCGTGAATGGGGTCTTCATTACGCCCCTCGCCCGCCGCCTGGCGGTGGAGGCTGGCCTCGACCCTGCCGCGATCACCGGCAGTGGGCCGCGCGGCCGCATCGTGGGC
>JALHRF010000034.1 GCA_022841545.1 Bauldia sp.
GGGAGCAAATTCCGACCCGCTTGCGCAAACGTCAACGGAAGAACCGCAAACCGATGAGCCTGCGTCCGCTCGCCCCGAAGGGGAAGGAGACAGGGTGAGGAGAGATAGGCGGAAGAGCATTGCGCGAGGCGAGAGCAATGCCTAGCCCGGTGACCAACGGCACCGCGGACCGTCCCCTCGTGCTGGAGAACGCGCGCGTCGTCGACCCGTCGCGGAACCTCGACGCACGGGGTGCGGTGATCGTCGCCGACCGGCGGATCGTTGCCGCCGGCCCGGAGGCGGCGCGGACGATGCGGCCGGCGGGCGCCGAGGTGATCGACTGCCGGGGCGCGATCGTCGCGCCGGGCCTGGTCGACATGCGGGTCTTCGTCGGCGAGCCCGGCGCCGAGCACCGCGAGACCTTCGCCTCGGCCGGACAGGCCGCCGCGGCCGGCGGCGTCACCACCATCGTCACCATGCCCGACACCGACCCGGTGATCGACGACGTGGCGCTGGTCGACTTCATCGGCCGGCTCGCCCGCGACGAGACCGCGATCCGCGTCCATCCCATGGCGGCGATCACCAAGGGGCTCGACGGCCGGGAGATCACCGAATTCGGTCTGCTCAAGGGCGCCGGCGCGGTCGGATTCAGCGACGGCCGGCGCACCGTGACCAATGCCGCGGTGATGCGCCGGGCGCTGACCTATGCCCGCGACTTCGGCGCGCTGATCATGCACCAGCCGGCCGACCCGCACCTCACCGGCGCCGGCGTGATGAACGAGGGCGAGGTCGCCTCCCGGCTCGGCCTCGCCGGCATCCCGAAGGAGGCCGAGATCGTCGTGGTCGAGCGCGACGTGCGGCTCGCGGCGCTGACCCGCGGCCGCTGCCACATCGCCCAGGTCTCCTGCGCCGAATCGCTCGACGTCGTGCGCCGGGCCAAGGCGGCGGGGATCGCCATCACCTGCGGGGTGTCGATCAACCACCTGACGCTGAACGAGAACGACATCGGCCCCTACCGGACCTTCTTCAAGCTCGCGCCGCCGCTCCGCTCCGAGGACGACCGGCTGGCGATGATCGGCGGCATCGCCGACGGCACGATCGACGTGATCGTGTCGAGCCACGACCCGCAGGACGTCGACACCAAGCGCCAGGCCTTCGCCGAGGCGGCGGACGGCGCGGTGGGGCTGGAGACGATGCTGCCGGCGGCGCTCCGCCTCTTCCACTCGGGCGACATCGACCTCGTCACCCTGTTCCGGGCGCTGGCGACGCGGCCGGCGGAGATCCTCGGGCTCGAAGTCGGGCGGCTCGCGCCGGGGGCGCCGGCCGACCTGATCCTCGTCGATCCCGACGTGCCGTGGGTGCTCGAGGCCGACACGCTGCGCTCGAAATCGAAGAACACGCCATTCGAGGGCGCGCGCTTCTCGGGGCGGGTGCTGCGGACGATGGTGGCGGGGCGGACGGTTTACCAGGCGTCGGCCCCGGGCTGAGCCCGGAACCTCGTGTCTTGCCTGCTCAAGCCCGACATGGACCCGCCGGCGCTCGAGTTCCCGAAACAGGCAAAGAAAAAGGGCGCCCCGGAGGGCGCCCTTCGTGAGTTCCGGCGAAGCCGTGGGGCGCGTCAACCCGCCGCCGCTTCGAGCTGGGCGCGGGGCTTCTCGAGCTCCTTTGCGCCCTTCTTCACCGCCTTCTGCACCTTTTCGAAGGCGCGGACCTCGATCTGGCGGACCCGCTCACGGGAGACGCCGAACTCGGCCGACAGGTCCTCGAGCGTGATCGGGTCTTCGGCGAGACGGCGCGCCTCGAAGATGCGGCGTTCGCGCTCGTTGAGCACGTCCATGGCGTTGCGGAGGAGCTGGCGGCGGTTGTCCGCCTCCTCGTTCTCGGCCATCCGCTCCTCCTGATCGGGGGAGTCGTCGACCAGCCAGTCCTGCCACTGGCCGCTGCCGTCGGCATCGGCGCGAAGCGGTGCGTTCAGCGAGGAATCGCCGGAGAGCCGGCGGTTCATCGAGATCACGTCCTCTTCCGGCACGCCGAGCTTCTCGGAGATCGCCTTGACCTGGTCGGGCCGGAGATCGCCGTCGTCGATGGCGCTGATCTGGCCCTTGACCTTGCGGAGATTGAAGAACAGCCGCTTCTGGTTGGCGGTCGTCCCCATCTTCACGAGGCTCCAGGAGCGCAGGATGTATTCCTGGATCGAGGCCTTGATCCACCACATGGCATAGGTGGCGAGGCGGAAGCCCTTCTCGGGCTCGAAACGCTTCACGGCCTGCATCAGGCCGACGTTTCCTTCGGAAATGACTTCGCCGATCGGCAGGCCGTAGCCGCGATAGCCCATGGCGATCTTGGCGACGAGCCGCAGATGGCTGGTCACCAGACGGTGCGCGGCATCGCGGTCGCCGTGCTCCTTGTACGCCTTGGCGAGCATGTACTCCTCGTCCGGCGCGAGCATCGGAAACTTGCGGATTTCCGCGAGATAGTGTGAGAGTCCGGCTTCGCCGGACGCAATGGCAGGCAGGCTCATGCGGGCCATTTCAGGCAGCGCCCCTTTCTAGCTCCCGCCAGCCCGGCAAATCCCGGCCCCTGGCGGTACCGCGTCCATAACAGGGACCGCGGGCAAATCGATATATAGGCATGAGTGTGCCGGAAACACGGCCGTGCCGTCCCGGGGCACGATCAAATATTGTTCACAGGGCCTTTAGCGCCTCGGACAACTCCGAAATATCGGCCGGAAGCGGGCTTTCGAACGACATTTCCTCGTGGCTGACCGGGTGCTCGAAGCCGAGCAGGTATGCGTGCAGCGCTTGGCGGGGGAAGCTCGCGGCGAGGCTTCTGGCCGGTTCCGGCAGGAGCGCCGGCTTGGTGGCGAACCCGGACCCATAGGTCCTGTCGCCGATCACGGGATGGCCGATCGACGCGAGATGGACCCGGATCTGGTGGGTGCGGCCGGTCTCCAGCCGGCATTCGATCAGCGAGGCGACGGGCGGCTTGCCCTTTGCGCCGTAGCGCTCGACGACGCGATAATGGGTGATCGCCTCGCGGCCGCCCTCGCGCTTGACCTCGATCTTCTCGCGGTTCTTCGACGAGCGTCCGAGCGCCGCCTCGATCGTCCCTTCGGCGCGGTCCGGCACGCCCCAGGCGAGCGCCATGTAGCCGCGCTCGAGCGGCCCGGTGCGGCCATGGTCGGCGAACTGGTCGGCCAGGCTCTTGTGGGCCCGGTCGGTCTTGGCGACCACCATCAGCCCGCTCGTGTCCTTGTCGAGGCGGTGGACGATACCGGGGCGCATCACCCCGCCGATGCCGGACAGGCTCGCCCCGCAATGGGCGATCAGCGCGTTGACGAGTGTCCCGGTATGGTTGCCGGCAGCGGGATGGACGACGAGCCCCGGCGGTTTGTCGATGACGATCAGGTCGTCGTCCTCGTAGACGACGTCGAGGGGTATCACCTCGCCCTTCGGCTCGGCCGGGACCGGCGGCGGCAGGACGAGGGTCACCCGTTCCCCCGGTTTGACCGGCCTTTTCGGCTCCTCTATCGTCGCGCCGCCGATCGTGACCGACCCGCCCGCAATCAGCGCCTTGGCGCGGCTTCGCGACAGGTCGGCAATCGCCGCGGCAAGCCAGGCGTCGAGGCGCATGCCGTCGTCGTCATCGCCGACCGTGACCTCGATCCGAGAGTGTACGCCTTCAACCATGGCCGATCCCTACGACGAACCGGAAGAGAAGCCGCTCGACCCCGACGTGATCCGGGTCCAGCAGAAGCTCCGCCGGCTGATGATGATTTCCGGGCTGACGCTCGGTCTCGGCCTGCTCGCCGTGTTCATGGCCATCCTTTACCGCATTTTCACCTACCAGGGTGCGGGTACACCGGTGCCGGTGGTCGAAGGGGCCGCCATACCGACGATCACGCGCAGCGCCCTCGGCCTGCCGGCCGATGCGCGGCTCGTCTCGACGTCGCTCGATGCCGACCGCATCGCCCTCACCTTCGAGGACGGCGCCGGCTCGACCATCGTCATTTTCGACCTGGGCAGGATGAGCGTCACCTCCCGGCTGCGGCTGGCGGGCGAGTAGCGGCCGGGTCGCGATCGCGATGGCCGAGCGCATGATCGAGACAAACGGCGTGGAACTCTGCGCCGAATCGTTCGGGGTCGCGGGAGCGACCCCGATCCTGATGATCATGGGCGCGACCGCCTCAATGGCGTGGTGGCCGGACGAGATGATGCAGCGCCTCGCCGATGCCGGCCGCTTCGTCGTGCGCTACGACCATCGCGATACCGGGCGATCGACGACCTATCCCCCCGGCATGACGCCCTATTCCATCGACGACCTTGCGGACGACGCACTCGCCGTCATGGATGGGTTCGGACTCGCCCGGGCCCACCTCGTCGGCATGTCGCTCGGCGGCCTGCTCGGCCAGGTGCTCGCCCTCCGCAACCCGAACCGCGTCCTGTCGCTGACGCTCATCGCATCCGAGATGTTCGGCGATCCGGGTCTCGATGTCCCGCCCATGGCCCCGGCAATCCTGGCCCACTTCGCGGGGGCCGGCTCCACGGACTGGAGCGACGAGGCGGCGGTGACGGCGTTCCAGGTGGAACTGGCGCGACTGACCGCCGGTTCGGGGCGCGCGTTCGAAGAGAATCGGGCTCGCGACCTTGCGATCCGCGAGTTCCGGCGATCCCCTTCGCCGCTGAGCAGGCTCAACCACGCGACTCTCGATGGCGCCGCGGAGTGGTTCGGGCGCACGTCCGGGATCGCCGCCCCGCTCCTCGTCATCCACGGAACGGAGGACCCCGTCGTCCCCTTCGGCCATGGCCAGGCCCTCGTCGCGGCCGTGCCGGGAGCGCGGCTGATCGCGCTGCAAGGCGCCGGGCATGAACTGCATCCGGCCGACTTCGACACCATCGTCGCCGCGATCGCGTCGCACACGCGGTAGCGGCAGGCCGACCGACGGGGTTATCGGCGCACCGCAAAACCGCTATTGCTGGCGATGCGGGCGATCGAATGCGCCTGCGAGGGGGCAATCATGGCGCGAAAGGCCGGCGAAGGCACGCGGTACGAGCCGTTTCCGATCAATGGCGTGCTGGCGGCGATCGTCATCGGCATCCTCACGGTCGCCACCGCGCTGACGCTCAAGCCGTTCTTCCCGGCGATCCTCTGGGGGGTGGTACTCGCCGTCACCGCGGCGCCGCTTCACCGCTGGATGCTCCGCGGCTTCCCGGGACGGCCGCGGCTGATGGGCTTCCTGACCAGCGTCATCCTGGTCCTGATCCTGGTCATCCCCGCCTTCGGGCTCACCCGAGCCATCATCGCCTATACGCCCGCGATCATGGCCTGGGTCGACCAGGTGTCGGCCGACCGGTTCTCGCAGGCACCGGCGGCGATCCGGAGCATCCCGCTTGTCGGGGGCTTCCTCAGCGACAACTGGGAGGCGATCTCCCAGCACGTCAACGGCTATGTCGCCCACTTCAAGGCCGATATCGAACAATGGCTGCTGTGGGGCCTGCAGGAGGTGGAGAATGTCGGCCTCTTCATCTTCGAGATCGGCTTCGCGGTCATCCTTGCCGGCGTTTTCCTCGCCAATCGCGAACGGGTAACCGGGTTTGCCACCACCTTCTTCGACCGGATCGGCGGGACCTTCGCCACCCTGCTTCTCGCCAAGGCCGTGACGACCACGCGAAGCACGGTGCGCGGCGTGGTGGGCAGCGCCATCGCCGAATCGGTGGTGGCCGCCTTCGGCTACTGGCTCGCCGGAGTCCCGGCCTGGGGGCTCCTCGGCGGGCTCACCTTCTTCGCCGCGCTGGTCCAGATCGGCGCACCGCTGGTCTGGATTCCGGTGGCGATCTGGCTGTTCGCGGTGAACGAGCCGGGCTGGGCGATCTTCATGGTCGTCTGGGGCGCGGTGGTGGTCTACTCGGTCGAGAATTTCTCGAGGCCGATCCTGGCCGGCAAGGCCAGCCACCTGCCCGGCCTCCTGATCTTCATCGGCGTGGTTGGCGGACTTTTCGCCTGGGGCCTGATCGGGATCTTTCTCGGCCCGGTGATCCTGGCCGTTGCCTATGAACTGATCCAGGACTGGTTCCGCGCCGACGACAAGGCGTGACAGCTGCCGATGCGGCGTGGCGCAAACGCCACAGGCCTCGACATTCAGCCGATCCGCATCGGTACTTGTGACGGGATTTGTGCACTGCAAGAGCAAAGTTTCGGGCTTCTGCCCGCGTGCCGTCCATCCCGCGTCGAGGGTTAACGGTTAGCCGGCAGTCCGAAGCTGCCGTCACGGGACTTTCACAGCCGCTTCCTAGCCTCCCCCGCATGGGCCGGGGGCTTCTCTCCGGTTCCCTGGTTCCGGCGGTCGCCATGGGCATCCGCCGCCGGAACATCCGAAAAGGGCTGGGAAGACTTCGCATGGCCATCGCGGGCAGCGCCCCGCGGGACCGTGCCTGGGCGGACCTGCCTCACATCAACTGGAGGTCAGGACTATGAATTTCAGGACACTTCTCCTCGGCACCGCCACCGCCATCGTCGCGGCCGGCGGCGCTCAAGCCGCGGATCTCGCGATCGCGGTGGAGCCGATCGACTACGTCAAGATCTGCGACGCGTTCGGCGAAGGCTACTGGTACATCCCCGGCACCGACACCTGCCTCAAGATCGGCGGCTACGTGCGGTTGGACGTGTGGATCTACGACACCGACCGGGTCGGCAACTACTTCAACATCGCCAACCAGCTCACCGGCTCGGTGACCCCGACCGCCGACCCCAGCAACCCGCTGGCCCAGACTTCGGGTGTCGTCGCCGGCTATCTCTACGCCCAGGACGCCTATTCCCAGTCGTGGGAGATGAAGACCAAGGCCGTCGCCAAGTGGAACAGCCGCTCGATGAGCGACCTCGGCGTGATCGCCACGAGCTTCGATTTCGCTGTCGAATCCGACAATAACGAGCTCGAGGGCACCGCCAAGACCGTCTTCTTCGACGGTGGCTACGGCGCCATCGGCCCGGTGATGTTCGGCTGGACCGACTCGACCTTCGATCCCGGCGGCGCCTTCACCTATGACGGCGACATCCGGTCGGACAAGAAGGTGGACCAGGTCCGCTTCTCGTACATGATGGGCAGCTGGGGCATCATGCTCGGCCTCGAGGATCCGCGCGACCGCTATTCGGGCCCGACCAACGCGACCGGCGACTATCCGGACATCGTGCTGGCGGTGACCGGCGCCGTCGGCGGCCTCGACCTACGCGGTGCGGTCGCCGTGACCGACCGGACGAGCGGCACCGGCTGGGGCGCAAACCTCGCCGCCACCGCCGAACTCGGCGTGGTCGACATCAAGGGCGTGGTCTCGTACTCGGACAACGCCAAGAGCTATACCGGCGGCTCGAACTGCTCGAGCACGCTCAGCGTCAACGCTGCGGGCAACGCCGTGTGGAACGGCTGCGATGACGGCCAGTGGTGGAGCGGCTTCCTCTCGGCAGCGGTTGCCCTCAGCGGCAATCTCTCGGCCGCGGGCACCGTCGCCTACCAGGACGGTCCGTCCAACAACGACGGCGAGTTCGTCGCCGCCGGCGGCCTCTACTACACCCCGACCAAGGCGTCCGAGATCGGCATGGAACTCCTCTACAGCGATCCGCAGGACGGCGATTCGGAGTTCGGCGCCCACCTTCGTTTCGAGACGCACTTCAATTGATCTGACCTCCGTCTCGAACCTGTGCCCGGCGGACATGATCCATCCGCCGGGCACGCCTTGTCAGAGGGGGTAGCCAGGCCGTAGCGTGAGGCACCGCTTCGACGCCGGCCAGCCCATGCTCCGCCCCCTCGTTCCGCCATCGATCCGCCCGCCCTTCGCCCGCTACAGCCACGCCATCGAGGTGGCGGCCGGGTCGCGGCTCGTGTTCGTCTCCGGGCAGCTCGGGGTGAACCCCGACGATAGCGTGCCGCCGACGGTCGAGGACCAGGCGGAGCGGTGCTTCGACAACATCGCCGCGATCCTTGCCGAAGCCGGGCTCGGCCTCGCCGATATCGTCCGCGTCAATGCCTTCGTCACCGCACGCGAGCACATGCGGGGCTACATGAGCGTCCGCGACCGGATGGTCGGCGACCCGCCGCCGGCTTCGACGCTGATGATCGTCGGAGGGTTTACCCGGCCGGAGTTCCTGGTCGAGATCGAGGTCGTGGCGGCGGCGACGCCGCAGTAATCGGAAAGGCTCCGGAAAGCCCATGCGTCTCTGGATCAAGGACCCGCTCGCCGTGCTCGCCACCGGCGCGGAGCGGGGCGTCGTCGTCGCGGACGGCAGGATCGTCGAACTGGTCGGCAAGGGGCAAACGGTCAGCGTCAAGGCCGACCACATCTTCGACGCGTCCCGTCACGTCGTCATTCCGGGCCTCGTCAACACCCACCATCATTTTTTCCAGACGCTGACCCGCGCCCACCCGGCGGCGATCAACAAGGAGCTCTTCCCCTGGCTCAAGGCGCTCTACCCGATCTGGGCGCGGAACGTGAAGCCGGAGGCCTTCCGCCAGGCGACGCGGCTGGCGCTGACCGAACTGCTGATGTCGGGCTGCACCTGCGCCTCCGACCACCACTACCTCTACCCGGCGGGGCTGGAGGACGCGATGGACATCCAGGCCGAGGAGGCGGAGCGGGTCGGCGTCCGCATGACGCTGACCCGCGGCTCGATGAATCTCTCCGAGAAGGATGGCGGCCTGCCGCCCGACACGGTCGTGCAGGACGAGGACACCATCCTAGCGGATTGCGAGCGGGTGATCGCCCGCTTCCATGACCGACGCGAGGGCGCGATGCTCAAGGTGGCGCTCGCCCCCTGCGCCCCGTTCACCGTCACCAAGCGGCTGATGGTCGACTCGGCCGGGCTGGCCGAGCGCCACGACTGCCGGCTCCACACCCATCTCGGCGAGACCCGCGACGAGAACGAATACTGCCTCGAACACTTCGGCTGCCGTCCGGTCGACTATCTCGAGGAATGCGGCTGGCTCACCGATCGGGTCTGGCTCGCCCACGGCATCCACTTCAACGACGACGAGGTGCGCCGCCTCGGCCGCCACAAGGTCGGCGTCTGCCACTGCCCGACCTCGAACATGGTGCTCGCCTCGGGCCAGTGCCGGACGAAGGAACTGGAGGCGGCCGGCTCACCGGTCGGACTGGGCGTCGACGGCTCGGCCTCGAACGACAACTCCAACCTGATCGAGGGGGTCCGCCACGCGCTGATGATCAACCGGCTCACCTATGACGCCGCGTCGGTGACGCATTTCGACGCCTTCCGTTGGGCGACGGAAGGCTCGGCCCGGCTCCTCGGGCGCGACGACATCGGCACGATCGCGGTGGGCAAGCAGGCCGACCTCGCCTTCTATACGCTCGACGAACTCCGATTCTCCGGCGCCGGCGACCCGCTTGCGGCGCTGGTGCTCTGCGGAGCGCACACTGCCGACCGGGTGATGGTCAAGGGCGAATGGCGGGTCGAGCACGGCCACCCGGTTGGCATCGACGTGGCCAAGCTCAGGGCCGAGCACGGGGCTGCGGCGAAGGCGTTTCTGGCGGCGCTATGAGCCTTCACGATCCTTGAGAATCGCGCCGCGACGGACCTCGACCCGATGGGGAGGGGAACCGGGGTCAAGACCCGCCGCGGCGCTGGGCGGAGCCGAGGGCTAGATGCGCCCCTTGGCCGCGCAGGGGATACCGTTGCTCTCGCTGGAGGAGGCGCAGTTCATCTGTTCCAGCGACAGAGCTTCCTGAACGGCGCGGCCGTCGGTGGTCATGCCCTGCATCTCCCAGGTCGCGCAGAACTGCTGCTTGAGGAAGGCATTGCCCGTGGTCTGGGCCTCGGCACAGCGCGCCATGTCGTAGGAATCGCCGCTCGTCTCGGCCTGGACCGACAGCGACGACGCGCCCATGGCAAGCACGAAGGCGGCGGACACCGCGGCGGCGTTGATGGCTTTCAGGAACATGGTCTCTCTCCTCTGGGGCGGACCGCGCGGCAGGGCGCGGTCGCAGCGAACCTGTCCCGCCGAAGGTCGATCGCCGCCGGCTTCAGGATCAGATGCTTGAGTTACGGCCGCGCGGCGATAAAGGTTTCACCCGATTGCCGGCACCGTCTCCGGAGGACCGGGGAAGAGAGAGTCAGGAGCTCCGATGATGAAACTTCCGACCCGGCGCTGGCAGGACATGACCACCGTCGATTTCGCCCTCGCCGACACCGCGCGCTGGATCGCGATCCTCCCGGTGGCGGCGATCGAGCAGCATGGGCCGCACCTGCCCGTCTATACCGACACCTGCATCGCCGAAGGCATGATCGCGCGCACCATCGAGCTTCTCCCCGACGAGCTGCCGGCGACCTTCCTGCCGGTCCAGGCGATCGGCAAGTCGAACGAGCACATCTCCTCGCCCGGCACGCTGACCTCGACCTGGGAGACGACGACGCGGCTCTGGCTCGACATCGGCGACAGCGTCCACCGTGCCGGCGTCGAGAAGTTGGTCATCGTCAATGCCCATGGCGGCAACGTGCCGATGATCGACATCGTCGCCCGCGAGCTCCGGGTGCGGCACGACATGCTGGTGGTCGGCACCGCGTGGTCGCGATTCGGCCATCCTGAGGGCCTGCCGACCGGCGACGAGAGCCTCTATGGCATCCACGGCGGCGAGATCGAGACCTCGATCATGCTCCACCTTCGCCCCGACCTGGTGCGCATGGAGCACGCGACCGATTTCCGCTCGAGCCAGCTCGCCTTCATCGACCAGTTCGTCCATCTCCGTGCGCACGGCACCACCCAGTTCGGCTGGAAGGCGCAGGACCTCAACCCGGCCGGCACGGTCGGCAACGCAGCGCTCGCCACCGCGGAGAAGGGCAAGGCCGTGGTCGACCACCAGGCGGCGGCGTTCGTCGCGCTCTGCCGCGACGTCGACGCGTTCGACACGGGCCGCCTGTGGCGGCCGTGACGTCGGCCGCGCTCGACGCGCTCCGCGCCGACCTCGCCGGGGTTGCCCTCGCCGGGGACGCGGCAATGGTCAGAGACGAAGACCTGACCGCATTGCATTCAACGCAGTCAAAGCTTATACTCTCGTCATGATCAGGAACTCCGACACCATCACCGTGCGCGGCCTAGCGCCAGAAACCAAGCGGAAGCTGCGCCTCATGGCCGCAGAGCGCGGACATTCCATGGAGGAGGAGGTTCGTCAGATTCTCCTCAAGGCCGCGAACGAAAACCGTACAAGGCGTGTGAACCTTGCCGAGGAAATCGCAGCGATTGTGGACCCCATCGGCGGATTCGAGCTCGATATCCCCGCTCGCGGACCTCCGCGCGAGCCTCCGCGCTTCGATGACTAGACGGCAAGGGAAGGATGATCGTTCTCGACACCAATGTCCTTTCTGAGATCAGCAAGCCCGCGCACCAACGATCCGAAACCGTATTTGCGTGGCTGTCCCGCCAGCCTGGCGAGCATCTCTTCGCCACCTCCGTCACGGCGGCGGAAATGCTGTCCGGTGTCGCGATCATGCCCGAGGGCGCAAGGAAGGCGTCCATCGCGGCGCGTGTGAGCCGGGTCTTGGTCCTGTTTGCCGGGCGGATCCTGTCGTTTGAAGAAGCTGCGGCTCCGCACTACGCTGACGTGTTCGCCAGGCGGCGCATGTCGGGCAGGCCGATAGATTCTTTCGACGCAGTCATTGCGGCGATTGCCCGAGCCAACGGCATGGCGATAGCGACGCGGAATATCGGCGACTTCGAAGACTGCGGCATCGACCTGATCAACCCTTGGGATGCGTAAAGCCTTGCCCGACCGACCCAGCGTCCTCCTGGTCATCTCCGGCGGCATTGCCGCCTACAAGGCGCTCGACCTGATCCGGCGGCTCCGCGACCGCGGCCTCGGCGTGCGCGCCTTGATGACCAAAGGCGCACAGGAATTCGTCACCCCGCTTGCGGTCGGCGCGCTGACCGGCGGCAAGGTGTTCACGGACCTGTTCGACCGCGAGGACGAGCAGGACGTCGGGCATATCCGGCTCGCGCGCGAAAACGACCTCGTCGTCGTCGCGCCGGCAACGGCCGACATCATGGCGAAGATGGCGGGCGGCCATGCCGACGACCTCGCCACCGCCGTTCTCCTTGCGACGCAGAGTCCGGTGCTCATCGCGCCGGCGATGAACCCGGCGATGTGGGCGCATCCGGCGACGCAGCGAAACGTGGCGACGCTCTCGGCCGACGGCGTGAACTTCGTCGGCCCCGCGCGCGGCGAGATGGCGGAAGCCGGAGAGGCGGGCGTGGGCCGGATGGCCGAGCCGCTCGACATCGTGTCCGCCGTCCTCGACGTGATCGGCCCGCACCAGCACGCGACGCGGCTCGCCGGCCGGCGCGTGCTGATCACCTCCGGCCCGACGCTGGAGGCGGTTGACCCGGTGCGCTACATCGCCAACCGCTCATCGGGGAAGCAGGGGCACGCGATCGCCGCGGCCGCAGCCGCCGAAGGGGCTTTGGTGACGCTGGTAAGCGGCCCGGTGGGCATCCCCGACCCGCCGGGAGTGACGGTCATCCATGTCGAATCGGCCCGCGACATGCTCGCGGCGGTCGAGGCCGCGCTTCCCGCCGACGTCGCGGTGATGGCCGCCGCCGTGGCCGACTGGCGCCCGGCCAAGCCGTCGCGCGGCAAGATCAAGAAGGACGGCACCGGCAAGGTCGAGCCGCTGCAGCTCGTCGAGAATCCCGACATCCTCGCCAGCATCGGCCGTCACCACACGCTTCGCCCGACGTTGGTGATCGGCTTCGCCGCCGAGACCGCCGACCTCGTCAGGAACGCCAAGGTGAAGCTCAAGGCCAAGGGCGCCGACTGGATCCTCGCCAATGACGTGTCGGAAGGCTCGGGCGTGATGGGCGGCGACGACAACACGGTGAGCGTCGTCAGCGCGGCCGGCGTCGAGGCCTGGCCGAAAATGACCAAGGCCGACGTTGCGGCGCGGCTGGTCGAACGGATCGCCGCGGCGCTGCCGCGACGCCGCGAGGCCGCCGAGTGAGCGATGTGACGGTCCTGGTGCGGCGGCTGCCGCATGGCGACGGGCTGCCGGTGCCTTCGCCGAAATCGGCGCTTGCCGCCGGGGCCGACCTCGCCGCTGCGGTGCCCGCAGGCGAGACGCTGACCATCGCCTCCGGCGCGCGGGCGCTGGTGCCGACGGGCTTCGCCATCGCGATTCCCGCGGGCTTCGAGGGCCAGGTGCGGCCGCGCTCCGGCCTCGCCGCCGAGCACGGCGTCACCGTGCTCAACGCGCCGGGCACGATCGACGCCGACTATCGCGGCGAGCTGAAGGTGATCCTCGTCAACCACGGCGGCGGTCCATTCGCGATCACGCGGGGGATGCGGATCGCCCAGCTCATCATCGCGCCGGTGGTCGCGGCGGCTTTCACCGAGGCGGCGGAGCTGCCGGAGACGGCGCGCGGCGACCGCGGGTTCGGCTCGACGGGCACGGCCACGTAAGCCCAGATCAAACCCGGCGCACCCGGAATATGCGGCGATTGATGCAAGCTTGCATCAGCCCGTCTATTGGGATCGGCGCTTGTTCGGCACATAGTTTCCATACCTATGTGACAGGAGGCTGTAGTACCTTCGGAGCGCCGTCTCGTCGGGCCTCTCCCTTTTGGAGGTCGACATGCGAGCGGACCCGCGTAATTCGCGTCCATACCGGAAGGGAAAGTCCATGCGTCGCCTGACCATCGCCGCCTTCGCCTTCGCCCTTGCCGGCCCGGCGCTCGCCCAGGACGTTCCCGGCTGCGGGAATGAGTCGAGCAATATCGAGATCGGCAACTGCGTGTCCGCCGCCTACCAGACGGCGGACAAGGAGCTGAACGTGATCTGGCCAAAGGTGCTCGCCTTTATCGATACACAGGGCGACACCATGCCGGCCGCCGCGCTAGAGGCATGGAAGGCGACGATCGTCGCGGCCCAGAAGGCCTGGGTCACCTTCAAGGAGAGCGACTGCGGCGCGGTCGCATACGAGTGGTGGGGCGGGTCGGGCGCGAGCATAGCGGAGACGAGCTGCCTCTACGCCCATACCGCGCAGCGGGTCGAGGACCTGAAGGAACGGTATCTCGACCGGTAGACCCGTCCGCTTCTATGGCTTGCGCGCCGCGATGGCGATAACGCTCAGGCTCACTTTCGTATCCTCGTTGTCGGCGCTGCCGGTGCCGTAATGATCGACCTTCGCCCGGATGGCGGCGGGCTTGTTGGCGGCGAGGTAAAAGGTGTGCGAGGCCGACGAGCGGAAACCAATGTTGGACGACGTTCCCTCGAACGAGTCGTCCCGCGCCACGACGGAGTCGTCGATCACCAGCGAGAGAATGATCCCGGCATTGACGCCGCCGCCCGAGCGATAGGCGGAGGAGCCGGACGCACTTGCAACGACGACCGCATCCGACCTGAGAGCAGGGATCTTGAGCTCGGCCTGCGCAGCGTTGCCCTTGGCTTCCGACTTCTCGGTCTCATCGTAGAGCACCAGAACCGGGGCTGCCTTGGCCGCGAGTGCAGAGTCTCCGTCTTGCATATCAGCCTCCCTGATACGTTTATGACCTCTCTCTGATTGTATCAACTGAGTTAATACACGCAAGTCGGTTGTCCCATAGGCAAGCGCCGAGCCTCGCCGCGCCCTACTCACTTGGCCGCGAGATCGGGAAGACGGGCGCGGAGGAACGGCGGACCTCAGCGGCTCACCCCGCGCCCGCTGGCAAAATCGCCGCATTCCGCCATATTGCCCCGCAGCAAGGCCTATGCTAATCGAACCCCGGCTTTCGGGGCACGGGGACGGTCCGGCGTGATCGGGCGGGCCCGGAAAATCAAATCCGTTCAAGGCCTTGAATAGAAAAGGGGCCGGGTTTCCCGGAGATACCCCTTGGCGTCGGAGAAGCGGGAACAGGTGGCGAAAAAATCTTCCCCAATTTCGAGCATCGCGGAGCGCTATGCGACCGCCCTGTTCGAACTCGCCGAGGATGACAAGGCGCTCAACGCGCTTGAGAACGATGTCGGCCGCTTCGCCACGCTCCATGACCAGAGCGACGACCTTCAGGCCTTCATCCGCAGCCCCATCTATACTGCGGAGGAACAGGTCCGCGGCATCGAGGCGGTGCTCAACCAGGCGCAGATCGGCGGCACGGTGGGCAATTTCTTCAAGGTCGTCGCCCGCAACCGCCGGCTCTTCGCGACCCCGCAGATCATCGCGGCCTTCCGCGAACTCATCGCCAAGCGCCGCGGCAATGTCACCGCCGAGGTGACCAGCGCCGAGCCGCTGTCGGAGGCGCATCTCGCCGCGCTCAAGGACGCGCTCAAGGCGTCGCTCGGCAAGGACGTCACGCTCGATACACGGGTCGACCCGTCGCTGATCGGCGGTCTCATCGTCAAGGTCGGGAGCCGGATGATCGATTCCTCGCTCAAGACCAAGCTCAGTTCACTCAAGCTCGCCATGAAAGAGGTCGGCTGATGGATATCCGCGCCGCAGAAATCTCCGCGATCCTCAAGGACCAGATCAAGAACTTCGGCAACGAGGCGCAGGTCTCCGAGGTCGGCTCGGTTCTCTCGGTCGGTGACGGCATCGCCCGCATCTACGGCCTCGACAACGTCCAGGCCGGCGAGATGGTCGAGTTCCCCGGCGGCACCCGCGGCATGGCGCTCAACCTCGAGAGCGACAATGTCGGCGTCGTGATCTTCGGCTCGGACCAGGAGATCAAGGAAGGCGACACGGTGAAGCGCACCGGCGCCATCGTCGAGGTGCCGGTCGGCAAGGCGCTCCTTGGCCGCGTCGTCGACGCCCTCGGCAACCCGATCGACGGCAAGGGGCCGATCGCGTCGAGCGAGCGCCGCCGCGTCGACGTCAAGGCGCCGGGCATCATCCCGCGCCGCTCGGTGCACGAGCCGATGCAGACCGGCATCAAGGCGATCGACGCGCTGATCCCGGTCGGCCGCGGCCAGCGCGAGCTGATCATCGGCGACCGGCAGACCGGCAAGACCGCCGTCGCCATCGACACGATCATCAACCAGAAATTCACCAACGCCAGCGGCGAGGAATCGCAGAAGCTCTACTGCGTCTATGTCGCGATCGGCCAGAAGCGGTCGAGCGTCGCGCAGCTCGTGAAGACGCTCGAGGAGAACGGCGCGATGGAATATTCCATCGTCGTCGCCGCCACCGCCTCCGAGCCGGCCGCGCTCCAGTATCTCGCGCCGTTCGCCGGCTGCACGATGGGCGAGTACTTCCGCGACAACGGCATGCATGCGCTCATCGTCTACGACGATCTGTCCAAGCAGGCGGTCGCCTACCGCCAGATGTCGCTGCTCTTGCGCCGCCCGCCGGGACGCGAGGCGTATCCGGGCGACGTGTTCTACCTGCATTCGCGCCTTCTCGAGCGTGCCGCGAAGCTGAACGCGGCCAATGGCTCGGGCTCGCTGACCGCGCTGCCGATCATCGAGACCCAGGCGAACGACGTGTCCGCCTACATCCCGACCAACGTCATCTCGATCACCGACGGCCAGATCTTCCTCGAGACCGACCTGTTCTACCAGGGCATCCGCCCGGCCGTGAACGTCGGCATTTCGGTCAGCCGCGTCGGCTCCGCCGCCCAGATCAAGGCGATGAAGCAGGTCGCCGGCTCGATCAAGGGCGAACTTGCCCAGTACCGCGAGATGGCCGCCTTCGCCCAGTTCGGATCGGACCTCGACGCGGCCACCCAGCGCCTCCTCAACCGCGGCGCCCGGCTCACCGAGCTCCTCAAGCAGCCGCAATTCTCGCCGCTGCCGGTCGAGGAGGAGGTGGTGGTGATTTATGCCGGCGTGAACGGTTATCTCGACAAGCTGCCGGTCAGCAAGGTCGGCGAGTTCGAGCAGGGCTTCCTCGCCCTCTTGCGCAACCAGCACAAGGATCTTCTCGCCGATATCCGCACCAAGAAGGAACTCACCGGCGACATTCGCGACAAGCTGAAGGCCGCTGCCGACTCCTACTCCAAGGCTTTCGCGTAACCGCCCATGCCGTCGCTCAAGGCGCTCCGGACCCGCATCGCCTCGGTCAAGGCGACGCAGAAGATCACCAAGGCCATGCAGATGGTCGCGGCGTCGAAGCTGCGCCGCGCCCAGGCGGCCGCCGAGGCGGCGCGGCCCTATTCGGCGCGGATGAACGCGGTGCTCGCCAATCTCGCGGGCCCGATGCAGGGCAAGGACGACGCGCCGCGGCTGCTTGCCGGCACCGGCCGCAACCAGACCCATCTTCTTCTCGTCTGCACTGCGGAGCGCGGGCTCTGCGGCGCCTTCAACTCCTCGATCGCCCGCCTCGCCCGCGACCATGCGGCGAAGCTGATGGCCGAGGGCAAAGACGTCAAGATCGTCTGCGTCGGCAAGAAGGGCTACGACGCGCTCCGCCGACTCTATGCGAAGCAGATCCTCGACGTCGTCGACCTTCGCATGGTCAAGCGGCTCGCCTTTGCCGATGCCGACGCGATCGGCCAGAAGGTGCGGGCGCTGTTCGAGGAGGGCCAGTTCGACGTCGCCACCGTGTTCTATTCCGAGTTCCGCTCGGTGATCTCGCAGGTGCCGACCGCGCTGCAGCTCATCCCGGCGCAGATCCCGGACACGGTCGACACGCCCGGCGGCGGCGTCGGCATCTACGAATACGAGGCGGACGAGGAGACGATCCTTGCCGACCTCCTGCCGCGCAACCTCTCGGTCCAGATCTTCCGGGCGCTCCTCGAGAACGCGGCGTCGGAGATGGGCGCCAAGATGACGGCGATGGATTCCGCCACGCGGAACGCCGGCGAGATGATCAAGAAGCTGACGCTCTACTACAACCGCTCGCGCCAGGCGCAGATCACCAAGGAACTGATCGAGATCATTTCCGGGGCAGAAGCGCTATAGTCCGGGAGAGTGTAGCGGAGCAGGCATCATGGTCGAAGAACCCAACAGTCTCGTGCTCGATCACCTGAAGCGAATTCAGGGTAGATTGGCATCGATCGAGGTTGATTTGGGAGATATCAAGACCAGGGTGTCGACCATGGAGCAGTATCAGGGACAGGTGCTTACACTGTTGGGCGGGCTGAACCAAAGGATGGATCGCTTCGACGAACGGCTTGCACGCATTGAGCGGCGCCTCGATCTGGTCGAAGCCTAGAATTTCGCAGCTGAATCGAACGAGTTCGTAGCCCCCGGGGCGCGTGAGAAGGAAACAGAGATGGCCCAGGCCGCACATAACACCAACGTCAAGGGCGTCTTCGGGCGCATCACCCAGGTGACCGGCGCCGTCGTGGACGTGCAGTTCCAGGGCAACCTGCCGGCGATCCTGAACGCGCTCGAGACCGACAATAACGGCAACCGGCTCGTCCTCGAGGTCGCCCAGCATCTCGGCGAGAACACGGTCCGCGCCGTGGCGATGGATTCCACCGACGGCCTGGTGCGCGACCAGGAGGTCACCGACACCGGGGAGCCGATCTCCGTTCCGGTCGGCGAGGAGACGCTGGGCCGCATCATGAACGTGATCGGCGAGCCGGTGGACGAGGCCGGCCCGGTCAAGACCCAGCAGCGGCGCGCCATCCACCAGCCGGCCCCGGCCTATGTCGACCAGTCGACCGAGGCGCAGATCCTGATCACCGGCATCAAGGTCGTCGACCTCCTTGCGCCCTACGCCCGCGGCGGCAAGATCGGCCTGTTCGGCGGCGCCGGCGTCGGCAAGACGGTGCTGATCCAGGAACTGATCAACAACGTCGCCAAGGCCCACGGCGGTTACTCGGTGTTCGCCGGCGTCGGCGAGCGCACCCGCGAGGGCAACGACCTCTATCACGAGATGATCGAGTCGGGCGTCAACAAGGATCCGGCCAAGAACAACGGCTCGACCGCCGGCTCGAAATGCTCGCTGGTCTTCGGGCAGATGAACGAGCCGCCGGGCGCCCGCGCCCGCGTCGCGCTCTCGGGCCTGACCGTCGCCGAGTACTTCCGCGACCAGGGCCAGGACGTGCTGTTCTTCGTCGACAACATCTTCCGCTTCACCCAGGCGGGCTCGGAGCTCTCGGCGCTGCTCGGCCGCATCCCGAGCGCGGTGGGCTACCAGCCGACGCTCGCCACCGACATGGGCGCGCTCCAGGAGCGCATCACCACCACCACCAAGGGATCGATCACTTCGGTGCAGGCGATCTACGTGCCCGCCGACGACCTGACCGACCCGGCGCCCGCCACCTCCTTCGCCCACCTTGACGCGACCACGACGCTGTCGCGATCGATCGCGGAAAAGGGCATCTATCCGGCGGTCGATCCGCTCGATTCGACCTCGCGCATGCTCGACCCGCGCATCGTCGGCGAGGAGCACTACCGGGTGGCCCGTTCGGTGCAGCAGGTGCTGCAGCGCTACAAGCAGCTCCAGGACATCATCGCGATCCTGGGCATGGACGAGCTGTCGGAGGAGGACAGGCTCGCCGTCGCGCGCGCCCGCAAGATCGAGCGCTTCCTGTCGCAGCCGTTCCATGTCGCCGTGGTGTTCACCGGCTCGCCGGGCGTCTTCGTCGACCTCGCCGACACCATCAGCGGCTTCAAGCGTCTGGTCGCGGGCGAGTTCGATCACCTGCCCGAGCCGGCCTTCTACATGGTCGGCACCATCGAGGCGGCGGTCGAGAAGGCGAAGAAGCTCGCGGCCGAGGCGGCCTAGGCGGAGAGCATGAAGATCATTCTCCTCATCGTCGGTCTCGTCATCGGGGCGGCGGCCGGCTGGTTCACGGCGCCGAACGCCGTCGATATCGATGTCGGCGGGGTCTCCCTCGAAGTCGAGGGCAGCGGCGACGGTGGCGCGATGGTCTCGGCCGACCGTCAGAACGGGGTCGAGGTTTCGATCGGTCGCCGGTCGGTGTTCGACGACCGGAACACACGGACGGCGATCTTCGCGGCGATCGGCGGCCTGATCGGGCTGATTATCGGCTTCGCAGCCGACCGCCGCCGCAGGGTTTGAGGGGTCCGATGGCCGATCCGTTCCAGTTCGAACTGGTTTCTCCCGAGCGCCTGCTCATGTCCGAGCCCGTCGACCAGGTCGTCGTGCCGGGCAGCGAAGGCCAGTTCACGGTGATGAAGGGTCATGCGCCGTTCATGACCACGCTCCGGCCGGGCGTGATCGACATCGTGCGCGGCAGCAACACGATGCGGGTGTTCGTGCGCGGCGGCTTCGCCGACGCCAACGCCGCCGGGCTCACCATCCTCGCCGAACTGGCGATCCCCGTCGCCGACATCGACCCGGCGCAGCTCGCCCAGGAGGTGAAGAACGCCCAGGAGGATGTGGCCGACGCCAAGGACGGCGCGACGCGCGACGCGGCCGAGGAGCGACTCCACCAGCTCAAGGAAGTCCAGGCGGCGCTGACCGGGGGCTGAGCCTCCGCAACCATGGCTGTCAGGTTCCCCGCGGGCGGGTGACGCGACCTCCGACCGAAGCGGTAGTCCGTCAACGGCCGGGAGGGCGGAAGCCGTTGTTGCGCTGGATCAACGTGCCCGGATCGAAAGCACGGGAGAGTGCGGACGGTCTCGCCGCGCTCGATCCCGGTGACTTCCTTGAGGTTCCCCATGACCTACTACTTCGCCAAGACGCTCCGCATGCCGTTCGCCGAGGCGGTCGACCGCGTCACCAGCGCCCTCGCCGCTAGGGGTTTCGGCGTCCTCACGACCATCGACGTCAAGGCGACGATGAAGAAGAAGCTCGATGTCGACCTGCACCCCTACGTGATCCTCGGTGCATGCAATCCAGAGTTCGCGTATCGCGCCCTGAAGGCCGAGGACAAGATCGGGACGATGCTCCCCTGCAACGTCATCGTTCAGGAGCTTGGCCCGGACACGGTTGAAGTCGCCGCTGTGGATCCGGTGGCTTCGATGCAGGCGATCGACAATCCGGCCCTGGCGGCCACGGCCGGCGAAGTCAGGAACCTGCTGAAGCAGGCAGTCGACAGCTTGTAGGGTCGGCGAGCTTCTCTCTCCTTCGAGACGCGGGCGAACGCCGGCAAGCCTGCCGGAACCGCTCCGCGTCGTTTCGCGTTTCCTGTCGCGCTCGGGCGCGGAGGGAAATCGTGCGTTCACCACAGACGACGGGGGCGGCGACCGAAGCCGACGCCGACCGGGCCGGCCTCATCCATGTGTCGGATGAGGATCCGGGCATCCGCCGCCTCACGCGCGGCAAAGGTTTCGCCTATCTCGATGCCCAGGGACGGTCGGTCCGCGATCCGGAGACCAAGGCGCGGATCAGGCGGCTGGCGATACCGCCGGCCTGGACCGACGTCTGGATCTGCCCCGATCCGAACGGCCACATCCAGGCGACGGGCCGCGACGCGCGCACCCGCAAGCAGTACCGCTATCATCCGGATTTCACCAAGGCGCGGGACGCCTCCAAGTATGAGCGCATCCTCGACTTCGCCCATGCGCTGCCGGCGATCCGGCGCCGCGTCGCGCGCGACATGGCGCGGCCTGGGCTGCCTTTCGAGAAGGTGGTCGCCACGGTCGTCCATCTCCTGGATTCGACGTTGATCCGGGTCGGCAACGCCGATTATGCACGCCAGAACGGCAGCTTCGGCCTGACCACGCTCCGCGACCGGCACGTCGCGATCGAGGGCGGCGCGCTCCGCTTCGAATTCAAGGGCAAGAGCGGCAAGACCTGGCGGCTCAAGCTCAGCGATCGCCGCGCGGCGCGCATCGTCAAGTCGTGCCAGGACATCCCCGGGCAGCATCTCTTCCAGTTCGTCGACGCGGACGGCGCGCGGCGCGCGGTCGGCTCCGCCGACGTCAACCGGTGGCTTCGCCTGGCGTCGGGCCGCGACATCACCGCCAAGGACTTCCGCACCTGGGCCGGCACCGTGCTGGCGGCGATGGCGCTCCGCGAATTCGTGGCGGTGGACAGCGGCGCGACGGCCAAGGCCAATGTGCGCAAGGCGATCGAGCGGGTCGCCCGACGGCTCGGCAACACCCCGACCATCTGCCGGAAGTGCTACGTGCACCCGGAGATCCTCGCGAGTTATCTCGACGGGGCGCTGGCGCTGGAGGTGGAGCGCCGGGCCGAGGCGGCGCTCCGCGGCGACCTTGCCGACCTCAAGCCGGAGGAAATCGCAGTGATCGCCTTCCTCAAGGCACGGCTCCGGCGGGGCCGGCCGAGGCGGGGCCCGCCACGCCCGGTCGGTCGGCGGAAGCCGGCCGGGCGATCGCCAGGGCCGCTTGAGGCGGGTCAGGCGCCGATGTGCTTGAACGCCGCCACCACCTCCTCGTAGACTCCGCGCTTGAACGACACGATCAGCTCGGGCAGGCGTTCCAGTCGCTCCCAGCGCCATGCGGTAAACTCGCTCTGATGCTTGCCGCCACCGGGATGGAGCACGTCGATCTCGGAGTCGTCGCCCTCGAACCGGAGTGCGAACCACTTCTGCTTCTGGCCGCGATACTTGCCGTTCCATGAGGTCGGGATGAGATCGATGGGCAGGTCGTAGGCGAACCAGCCCGGGGCCTCCTCGATAAGGCTGGTGCGCGCGACCGATGTCTCCTCGTAGAGTTCGCGGAGCGCCGCCTTGTAGGGGTCCTCGCCCTTGTCGAGGCCGCCCTGGGGCATCTGCCACCAGTGCCCCTTGCCCTCGCCCTCGGCATCCTCGTCCGAACGCCGACCGACCCAGACCAGACCCTCGCGGTTGAACAGCGCAATGCCGACGCAGTGGCGGTAGGGCAGATCCTCGACCTTGATCTTGTCTGTCTTGCTCATGCGGGAAACTCCGGGAATCGAGATGTCGGGGCGCGACGCGAGATGCTCGACGTCAGATACAAGAAGGCCGGTGGGGTGACCACCGGCCTCTTGTCATCGCAATCCGTCCGGCGGCAGGGCCGCCACCGACTTCAGTTCGGGATGCCGGCAGCCGGGTCCGGCGGGAAGGCGCTGTTGACCTGAAGACCGCGCAAGAGGTCAAGGGCGTAATTGAGCTGCTTGTCGTCCTTGGGGTCCGGCGGGACATAAGCCAGCGACCCGGACTCTTCCTCTTCGGGATCGACCGCGCCGGCCTCTACGTCCTCGCCCTCGAGATGGCCCTTGAGGTCCGCCTCGCCGCGCGGCGCCGTCGCGCCCATCTGCTCGGCCAACTCGGGCGGCAACTCCTGGATCACCTCGATGTCCGGGTCGATGCCCTTGGCCTGGATCGACCGGCCCGACGGGGTGAAGTACCGCGCCGTGGTGAGCCGGAGCGCGCCGTTGGCGCCGAGCGGGATGATCGTCTGCACCGATCCCTTGCCGAAGGAACGGGTGCCGATGATGGTCGCGCGGCGGTGATCCTGAAGCGCGCCGGCGACGATCTCGGAGGCTGAGGCCGAACCGCCATTGATCAGGATGATAACCGGCTTGCCGTCGGTGAGATCGCCGGAATGGGCGTTGTAGCGCTGGGTCTCCTCGGCGTGGCGGCTCCTGGTCGAGACGATCTCGCCGCGGTCGAGAAAGGCGTCGGAGACGGCGATGGCCTGATCGAGAAGGCCGCCGGGATCGTTCCGAAGGTCGATGACCCAGCCCTTCACCTTCTCCTCGCCGATGTCGTCATTGAGCTTGTCGATCGCCGCCTTCAGCCCGTCGAAGGTCTGCTCGTTGAAGGAGCTGATGCGGATGTAGCCGACATCACCCTCCTGGCGGGAGCGCACCGACTGGATGGTGATCTCCTCGCGGACGAGTTCTACGTCGAAGGGCTTCTCGACGCCCTCGCGGACGATGGTCAGAACGATCGGGGTGTTGATCGGCCCGCGCATCTTCTCGACGGCCTCGTTGAGGCTGAGGCCTTCGATCAGCTCGCCGTCGAGCCCGGTGATCAGGTCCCCGGCAAGCACGCCGGCCCGGGCGGCGGGCGTGTCGTCGATCGGGGACACGACCTTGATCACCCCCTCTTCCATGGTCACTTCGATCCCGAGACCACCGAACTTGCCGGAGGTCTGGACCTGCATGTCCTTGAAGCTCTTGGGGCTGAGGTAGCTCGAATGCGGGTCGAGCCCGGTGAGCATGCCGTTGATCGCCGACTCGATGAGAGCGTTCTCGTCCGGCACCTCGACATAGTCGGAGCGCACCCGTTCGAAGACATCGCCGAACAGGTTGAGTTCACGGTAGGTGTCGGCCGAAGCCGCTACCGCCTCGCTCCCGGACAGGAAGCGCGTCTGGGTCGCCGTGACGGCGACGATCGCGCCGAGCGCGACACCGGCAAGAAGTAGTGAGGCTTTCCGAATCATCCGCCGACCTTTTCGTCACTGGTAGCGGCCCACCAGGGGGCCGGGTCAATCGAGGAACCGTCTTTCCGGAACTCGATATAGAGCGCAGGCTGGGTCGAAACTATGTCCGCCGGATCGGCACTCGCCAATTTCGGTGAAGCCATTGTCGCGACTGGCTCGCCGGCGAGGACGAACTGGCCAAGCTGGACGTCGATTTCGTCCATTCCCGCCAAGAGCACATGATATCCATCGCCGGCATTGATGATCAAGAGTTGTCCGTAGCTCCGGAACGGACCGGCATAGACCACCCAGCCGTCCGCCGGCGACGACACCTGACCACGGGGCCGGGTCGCCATCGACATGCCGAGGGTCGTGCCGCCGATGCCGTCATCGGCGCCGAAGTTGCGGACGATGGACCCGCTCGCCGGGAGGGGCAGGAGTCCCTTGGCGTCGGCAAAGGACACCGCGGGCGCCAGCCGGTCGGCATTGCCGAGCGATTTCGGACGCCGGCGGTCGCGGTCCGCCTCCGCGAGCTCGCGGTTCTTTGCGGCCGCCGCCTCAGCCTCCGCCTTGGCTTTCGCGGCCGCCTCGATCTCGTCCTCCATCCGGGCGATGAGGTCCTTGAGGCTCGTTGCCTGCTCGGCCAGGGCTGCCGCCCGCCGCTCCTCGTCCTCGAGCGCGGTGACGGAGCGGGCGCGATCCTTCTTGCGTTGCTCTACCAGCAATTGCATTCGGGTCCGCTCTTCGAGGAGGGACGCAGCGTCGCCGCGGAGCCGGTCGCGCTCCCGTTCCATCTCGGCGCGAAGCGACTGGAGCTGGCGAAGGTCGGCGGCGAGCTGGTTGGCGGCCTCGCGAAGGTCCGGAACAACGGCGCCGAGCAGGATGGCGCTCCGGACCGAGGACAGGGCATCCTCCGGCCTGACGAGGATGGCCGGCGGGGGCCGGTGGCCGATCCGCTGCAGCGCGGCGAGCACCTCGATCAAAACTTCGCGACGTTCGAGCAAGGAGGCGCGGAGGGACGCCTCGTTCTGGCCCAGCGCGCCCAGGCGGCGCTCGGTTCCGGCGAACTGGGTTTCGAGTTCCTGGACGCGCTTGTTGGTCTCGATCAGGGTCCTGCTGAGGGTTTCGCGGTCCTGGTCGAGCGCGGCGATCTCGGCGCGCAACTCGGTCAGGCGCTCCCTGGTAAGGGCGATGCTGCCCTCGACCGCCTCGAGCTCGGCCTGCCGCGCGATGCGTTCGGCCGCACTCTCGCCCTCCTGGGCAGAGGACGCCGTCGTCGCGGCGAGGAGCGCCGCGGCGAAGAGCATTGCTGTCCAGTGCTTGCGTGAAGCGTCCACGCCTCTGCCAACGTTTAGAAGGCCCGCCATTCAGCGAAGACTAGGCCGAGGGGATTAACGGCCTGTCAACCAAACCGCCACAGCGAGCGATCTTTCGCGGCGATTGCGGCGGAACCACGGTTCCCCGGAGGGACGCTTCAGTCGCGATGATAGGGGTGGCCGGAGAGGATCGTGATGGCGCGATAGAGCTGCTCGGCAAGGAGGATACGGACGAGCTGGTGGGGCCAGGTCATGGCGCCAAAGGCGAGACGGAGGTCCGCGCGCTCGAGCACGCCCGCGCCGAGGCCGTCGGCGCCGCCGATGGCGATCGCGAGATCCTTCGTCCCGGCGTCGCGCCAGGCCGCGAGGCGATCGGCGAAACCGCGGCTGTCGAGGGCCTTGCCCCGCTCGTCGAGGGCGACCAGCACCGAACCCGCGGGGATTGCCGCAAGGATCGCGGCCGCCTCCTCGGCCTTGCGCCCGTCTGCGCTGCGGGCGCTGCCCTCCGGAACCTCGCGGGCATCGAAGCCGAGGCCCAACTGGCGGCCGGCGCGGATCGCGCGGTCACGATAGCGGTCGAGAAGTTCGCGTTCGGCCCCGGCCTTGAGGCGTCCCACGGCAACGACGGTGACTTTCACGGCGGCTTCCCGGCAACGGCGCTGGCCAGAGGAGGCCATACTCCAATCCTGGTCCTTGTGATTCCGTCAAGCGCTCCGAACGTTGTGGCGAACGGTGGCAATGGTCGGAATCGAGCGCGCGCGCCGGCGCGCAAAAGACCACCGTCCCGAGGGGGCCCGCTCAGTCCCCGAACTGAACCCGCCGGTCAGGCCTGGATGGCGACCGGCGCCGCCACGTAGTCGGCGCGCCACATCTTCTCGATGTTGTAGAAGGCGCGGACTTCCGGGCGGAAGATGTGCACGATCACGTCACCGGCGTCGACCAGCACCCAATCGGCGGTGCGCAGGCCTTCGACGCGAATATCGCGCCCGCCGGCCTCTTTCAGGTCCTCGATCAGCCGATTGGCGATCGCCGCGACATGCCGGTCCGAACGCCCCGAAGCCACCACCATGTGGTCGCCGATGGTCGTCTTGCCGGTGAGGTCTATGGAAACCGGGTCCTCGGCTTTGGCTTCGTCAAGGCTCGCCAGGACCACATTCAAGGCGTCCGCCGGGGACAGATCACGCCGGGCGGACGCGATACGAGGAGCACGCTCTACCGTACCCTCACTCCGAAGTGCGATGGACAGTGTCTGGGTTCCCTTCCCGCTTCGCCGGCCAATCGCCGACGCCTCAAAGATAAGGCCGCAGCGGTGAAGGTTTCAAGACGCCAGGAGCGGTTCGCGTTTTGCGCGAAGCTCGGAGGAGGAGAGGGGGACATGGGGCGAGGACAGGAAAACCCATGCGGGTGGCGGAATTCCGCCGATCCTATGGGCGTCCCCCTCGCGTAACCGGGCCTTGGCGAGGGTCCGGGCGGCGGGCGAGGACAGGGCGCGGAGCGCCTGACCGGGCCGGTTGAACACCGCGATCGGGACGTCCGCTGCGATTCCCTGCCAGTCCCGCCAGCGATGGAAGGAGGCGAGGTTGTCGGCCCCCATCATCCAGACCAGACGGACGCCAGGCAGCCGCTCCTTCAGCTTGCGCAGCGTATCGGCAGTGTAGGTGGTGCCCAGCCCGGCCTCGACGCCGGTCACTTTGATTCTGGGGTGATTGGCGAGCCTCCGCGCGGCGGCGATGCGGCGCCCGAGGTCGGCGGGGGCGTGGGGCTTGAGCGGATTCTGCGGCGACACCAGCCACCAGACCTGGTCGAGGCCGAGGCGCTTCAGCGCCTCGAGGCTCACCGCCCGGTGCCCGTCATGCGGCGGGTCGAAGGAGCCGCCGAACAGCCCTATCCGCATGCCGGGGCGAACCGGGGGCAGGCGGGCGAGGGCCAGGTCTTCTTCGCGCAAGCAGGAATCAGGGCCTGATCTGGCCGTTGCCGGTGACCCGGTACTTGAAGCTGGTGAGTTGCTCGACACCGACCGGACCGCGCGCGTGCATGCGACCCGTGGCGATGCCGATCTCGGCCCCCATGCCGAACTCGCCGCCATCGGCGAACTGGGTGGAGGCATTGTGGAGGACGATCGCCGAATCGACCTCCGCCATGAAGCGCTGGGCCGTCCGCTTGTCGTTGGTGACGATCGCATCGGTATGGTGCGATCCGTAGCGCTCGATATGGTCGATCGCGTCCTTGACGCCGTCGACCACCTTCACCGCGATGATCGCATCGAGATACTCGGTCGACCAGTCGCTCTCGACGGCCGGAGTGACGCCCGGCACGACGTTTCGCGAGCGCTCGTCGCCGCGCACCCGGCACCCTGCCTGCTGGAGCGCCTCGATCAGCGGCTTGAGGAAGCGGTCGGCGACCCTGGCGTCGACGAGCAGCGTCTCGGCGGCGCCGCAGACGCCGGTCCGGCGCATCTTGGCGTTGACCACGATCGACTTGGCCATCTCCAGATCGGCCTCGCGGTCGATATAGACGTGGTTGATCCCTTCGAGATGGGCGAAGACCGGCACCCGCGCCTCCATCTGGACGCGGGCGACGAGGCTCTTGCCGCCCCGTGGAACGATGACGTCGATGTTCCCCTCGAGCCCGGTCAGCATCAGGCCGACCGCGGCGCGGTCTCGGGTGGGAACGAACTGGATCGCCTCCTCCGGCAGGGCCGCCGCCTTCAGGCCCGCAACGAGGCAGGCATGGATCGCGGAGGACGAGCGGAACGAATCCGACCCGCCGCGGAGGATGGCGGCGTTCCCCGCCTTGAGGCAGAGCGCGCCGGCATCGGCGGTGACGTTGGGGCGGCTCTCATAGATGACGCCGATGACGCCGAGAGGGGTGCGGACGCGCTCGATATGGAGGCCGTTCGGCCGATCCCAGGCGGCAAGCACGGCGCCGACGGGATCCTGCAGCGCGGCGATCTCCTCGATCCCCTTCGCCATCGCCTCGATCCGCTCCGGGGTCAGCGTCAGGCGGTCGAGGAAGGAGCCGGCGAGCTTCGCTTCCCGCGCAGCGGCGAGATCGAGTGCGTTCTCGGCCAGGATGACGTCGGCGCTCTCCCGGATCGACGCCGCCATGGCGGCAAGCGCCTTGTTCTTCTCGACCGTGGTGGCGCGGGACAGGCGGCGCGCGGCCGAGCGCGCGGCGCGGCCGACGACGCGCATCTCCGCGCCGATGTCGCTGCGTCTCTCCATGGGGGCTTCGGCAAGGCTCATCGTCGCTGCCCTTTCAGGCAAGGTCGGCCGCTCCGGGGCACGGTTTCGCACGGGGCGCGCGGCCGTGCAACCCCGGTGGCTTTGACAGCCCCGCCGCTTCGCGCCATGTACGGGCCACGCCCCGGAAGAGGGCGGCAAGGAGCGGCAATGGCGGGGGCATCGGGCGGCGGCAATTCCGGCCACAGGGAGAACATTGCCGCCGGCATCGGCCTGATGATTCTCGGCATGTTCATCTTCTCGGTGAACGATGCGCTGGGGAAATGGCTCGCCGCTACATACACCGTCGCGCAGATCCTGCTGTTTCGCAGTGCCGCGGCCGCCGTGGTTCTGGTACCGGTACTGCGCACATCGGGGCTGAAGCAGGCGATGTGGATGCCGCGGCCCTGGCTCGAGACGCTCCGGGTCGGGCTCGCGACCGCCGAGACGATCTGTTTCTACGCGGCGGTCTCGGTGCTGCCGCTCGCCGACGCCGTCACCTACTACCTCGCCGGCCCGATCTACGTGACGCTGATCGCGGCGCTGTTCCTTGGCGAGAGGGTCGGCTGGCGGCGGTGGACGGCGGTGCTGGTCGGCTTCGGCGGCGTGATCCTCGCGTTGCAGCCGACGACCGGCATCTTCGGCTGGCATGCGCTGATCGCGTTTGCCGGAAGCGTCATCTACGCCCTGCTGATGATCGTCACGCGCATGCTCCGCGGCACCTCGGCCACGGTGATGGCGGCATGGCAGATCTGGACGGGGCTGCTCTTCGGCGTCGCCACTGCGTGGTGGCACTGGACGCCGATCGCGAGCAGCTTCGACATCCTTCTCCTCGGCCTGCTCGGGGTCGTGGCGCTCGGCGCCATCGTCTGCGTCAACCGCTCGCTCGCCTACGCTCCGGCCTCGGTGGTGGTCCCCTACCAGTACACGATGATCGTCTGGGCGATCGTGTTCGGCTACGTCTTCTTCGGCGATGTGCCGGACCTGCTCACTCTTCTCGGCGCGGCGATCATCGTCGGCGCCGGCCTGTTCATCTATTTCCGGGAGCGGAAGGTGCGCGGCGAGATGTCGAAGGATATCGTGCCGGGGCCGTGAACGGAGTTCACGCCCGCGGCACCTGCCGGCTCGCGATCCAGCCGTAGCCGCCGAGCAGGAACGCTACCGCGAGGAAGGCCAGGTAGACGAATGTCCCCGGCCGGTCCCAGTGGACGTCGCCGGGGAAGCGCGCCACCGCGATGAGAGCGAAGGCGGCGAACACGGTGTAGGCCTTCGCCCCGGCCGCGACCCGGGCGTAGTCGTTCTCGTAGGCCGCGTGCGCCAGCGCGAAGCCGATCGCGAAGATCCAGGTGCCGATGGCGCGCGAGGTGAGCGGGGTGAGGTCCCATGGCCAGACCGGCATCATGGTCGCCGGCACAATGAACAGGAGGCCGCCGACGACCAGGAGCACGGCCGCGGAGACGACCAGCGCGCCCCGCCCCCAGGACGGCAAGGGCGACAGCCGCGGCTCGTCGCTGCCCGGCTGGCGCTCCTGCCAGATCAGCAATGCAAGGAGAAGCGGCGGTACGACGACATAGAGGAAAATCCACACCCAGCCCGCCATCGCCGTGTTCCAGACCGGAGAAGTGTGGTGGAAGCGGTCGAGATGGATGAGGGTGAAGATGAGCGCCAGCGTCGAGAACAGCCAGACCACGGGCAGCGTGATCCGGGTGCGTGCCCAGGACCGCTCGCGAACGCCGGCGAATTCGAGCATGGCGCCGCCGAAATAACCGGCGCCGAGAAAGGCCGAGGAGAGCGGCACCTGAATCGTCCAGGCAAAGTGCTCGGCGGTGGCGGTCGCGAAGACGAAGGTCTGGATGCCGGCCAGGAACGCGAAGAGGCCGGCAAGGAGAAGAAAGATGCGGACGGCGGGAAGTGTCCGCCGGCCCGCATCCGCACCGTTGATTTCGTTGATCCCGGACATTGGCCCCAGCCTGTCTGCAGACGCTCGCGACAGTCTTCTCCGGCGCCGTCGATTTGACTATGTCCGCCGTCACAGCGGGCGGATGTGTCGGCGGGGGGTGGAATCCGCCCCAATCCGCCCCATCTCCTGGCGATGGCCCTTCCCGACGCATCGACCCGCATCCGCGCCGCCGTGGCCGCCTGGCCCGGCATGAGCGAGGCCCCGCACCGCTTCGGCGGCGTCGAGTTTCGACTCGGGACCCGCGAGATCGGCCACCTTCACGGCGACCGGCTGCTCGACGTGCCGTTCCCGAAGCGGGTCCGCGACGATCTGGTCGCCGCCGGGGTGGCTAAACCCCACCATGTGCTGCCGGAGAGCGGCTGGGTCAGCTTCCCGATCGCGGACGAGCGCGATATCGAGGCCGCGATCGCGCTCCTGCGCCGCTCCCACGACCTGATCACCGCGCAGCTCGCGCGCCGCGCCGAGCAGTCGGCAGCGGTGAAACGGGCCGGGTAAGGACTAAGCGACGCCCGGGGGGTCGCCGGCCGGGACGTCCCGGAAATAGGGCTCCACGGGCCCGTTGAGCTTGATGGTGAGCGGATTGCCGTGGCGGTCCTTGGCGTTGCCCGCGGCCACCCTTATCCAGCCCTCGCTGACGCAGTATTCCTCGACGTTGGTCTTCTCCTCGCCCTTGAAGCGGATGCCGACCTCGCGGGCGAGCAGCTCCGCGTCGTAGAACGGGCTCTTCGGGTTGGTGGAGAGGCGGTCGGGCAGCGTGTCGGTCATCGTGGTTCCCTCAAGGCGTCGGAGGCGGGGCTACTCGCCCCGCATGACCATGTCGTCGCGGTGGATCATCTCGGTCCGGCCGGCATAGCCGAGGATTTCCTCGATCTCGGCACTCTTCCGCCCGGCGATGCGCTCGGCGTCTACCGCATCATAGGCGACAAGGCCGCGACCGACCTCCACGCCGGCCGGTCCGAGAATCGCGACCGTGTCGCCGCGCTGGAAGCGGCCCTTCACGCCGCGCACGCCCGCCGGCAGCAGGCTCTTGCCGCCGCGAAGCGCCTTGACCGCGCCGTCGTCGACCTGGAGGGCGCCGCGCGTCTCGACGCTGCCGGAGATCCATTTCTTCCAGCCCGTCACCGGGCTCGGATCAGGGAGGAACCAGGTGCACCGGGCGCCTTCCGAAACGCGGCGGAGGGGATGGTGCTCATGGCCGTGGGCAATCAGCATCGTCGTCCCCGCCGCGGTCGCGATCTTGCCGGCCTCGACCTTGGTCTGCATGCCGCCGCGCGACAGCTCCGACCCGGCGCTGCCGGCCATCGCCTCGATCTCCGGCGTGATCCTCTCGACCAGCGGCAGGAAGCGCGCATCGGGGTTCTGCGCCGGCGGCGCCGAATAGAGGCCGTCGATGTCGGAGAGAAGGATGAGGAGATCGGCGCCCATCATGGTGGCGACGCGGGCGGCGAGCCGGTCGTTGTCGCCGTAGCGGATCTCGCTGGTGGCGACGGTGTCGTTCTCGTTGATGATCGGGATCGCGCCGAGCCGGAGCAGCGTCGCGATGGTGGAACGGGCATTGAGGTAGCGGCGACGCTCCTCGGTGTCGCTGAGGGTGAGCAGGATCTGGCCGGCGGTGAAGCCGTGGCGCTGGAGCGTCTCCGCCCAGGCGCGGGCGAGCGCGATCTGGCCGATCGCGGCGGCGGCCTGGCTCTCCTCGAGTTTCAAGGGCCCGCGCGGCAGGTCGAGGACGCGGCGGCCGAGCGCGATCGCGCCGGAGGAGACGACGAGCAGGTCGCGCCGCCCGGCGGCGAGCGCGGCAAGGTCGGCGCCGAGCGCATCGAGCCAGTCGTGCTTCAGCCCGCGCTGGTCGACGAGCAGCGAGGAGCCGATCTTGACGACGATGCGGCGGAAGGTGTCGAGTTTGGGCGCGGTCACGGCAGTGCGGGCCTGATGTCGGTCTGGGCGAAGTCGGTGCCCTTGTAGAGCAACGGCACGTCGTGAATCTTGGCCACCGCATAGGCCATGCAGTCGCCGAAATTGAGCTTCGCCTTGTGCCGACCCTTTCCAAATCGCTCGAACGCAACCCGGGCGCTTTCAAATCCGCGCCGATCGAAGGCAACAATCGATATTCTCGGCGCGTTGAGCACCTTGTCGAGGACCTGCAGTCCTCGTCCCAAGGGAACTGCCGAGAGCACCATGTGGCTCTCAAGGACCGTGGGCCAGCCAATGACGCAGCTTTCGGTGCCGATCAACTCGCCGAAGTTCTCGGCCTCTGGCTCGTCCAGCGCAATTGCAACGACTGCCGAAGTGTCGATGGCGATCACTTCGGCAGTCCGTTCTCATCGTAAAGGTCGGAATGGTCGGATGACATTCGCGGATTGGCGACCTCCGCGCTCCGCCGCGCCAAGGCCATCAACTCATCGACAAAGGCCCGTTCCTTGGGCGTCATCTTCTTCACGTTCTTCTCCTCAGCATACTTCAGAAGGGCCGCGAGGACTATGTCGGCGCGCGGCCGCCCAGTACGCTTGGAAAGACGCGATGCGATCTCGTAGGCCTTGTCGCTTCGCACATTGAGCTGTTTCTTTTTCTGCATGCTAGCAATCCGGCGAGTGATAGCTAGCAACCTAGGAGCCGCCGGCTTGAACCGCAAGCCTCACGGCCGCCACTCCTCCTCCGGCTCGGCCGGAACCTCGTTGGGATCGGCGACGGCGGCGGCGGCGATCTCGCGGGCGAGCATCTGCAGCGCCTGCTCGACGCCCTCGCCCGACACGGCGGAGAGGATCAGCGGCGGGCGTCCGGCGGCCTTCGCCAGCGCCTTCGCCTTCTTCTTCCGGTCCTCCGGGGTGATCGCGTCCGCCTTCGACAGCGCCACCACCTCCGGCTTGTCCTCGAGGCCGTGCCCATAGGCGGCGAGCTCCTCGCGGATGACCCGGTAGGCCTCGGCGGGGTCCTCGCCGGTGCCGTCGACCAGGTGGAGGAGCACGCGGCAGCGCTCCACGTGGCCGAGGAAGCGGTCGCCGAGCCCGGCACCCTCGTGCGCCCCTTCGATCAGGCCGGGGATGTCGGCAATGACGAACTCGCGGCCGCCGGTCCGCGCCACGCCGAGCCCTGGATGGAGGGTGGTGAAGGGATAGTCGGCGATCTTCGGCCGCGCCGCGGAGACCGCGGCGAGGAAGGTCGATTTCCCGGCATTGGGCAGGCCGACCAGTCCGGCATCGGCGATCAGCTTGAGGCGGAGCCAGATGGTGCGCTCCTGCCCGGGCAGGCCGGGGTTGAAGCGCCGCGGCGCGCGGTTGGTGGACGACTTGAAATGGGCATTGCCGAAGCCGCCATTGCCGCCCTTGGCGAGGAGCACGCGCTGGCCGAGGGTGTCGAGGTCGGCGATGAGGGTCTCGTTGTCCTCCTCGAAGATCTGCGTCCCGACAGGGACTCTCAGCACGATATCCGCCCCGCCCGCGCCGGAGCGTTCGCGGCCCATGCCCTGCTGGCCGTTCACCGCCTTGAAATGCTGCTGGTAGCGGTAATCGATCAGCGTGTTCAGCCCGTCGACGCATTCGGCCCAGACGTCCCCGCCGCGCCCGCCGTTCCCACCGTCCGGGCCGCCGAATTCGATGAACTTCTCACGGCGAAAGGAGAGTCCGCCGTTGCCGCCATCGCCGGAGCGGATATAGACCTTGGCCTGATCGAGGAACTTCATTTTGCTGCGTCCGGGTAGGGAGGGCTCGACTTCTATTCGGATGAGGCGGGCTGAGCCAGTCGGATCACCCGCAGGCGACCAACCGGATCCGCCAGTTCAATGTGCAATCAGGAGTTACTCAGGCGCCCTGAAGTGTGCCATACTTCCGGTGAAGGGAGGGCGTCCGCCATGAACAAGGACATCGCCCGGCTCAACATAGAGCACTTCCGCAGACTTCTGGAGCGCGAAACCGAAGAAGCCAAGCGAGGCATGCTTCAACTTCTCCTCGCGGAGGAGGAAGCCAAGCTCAAAGCGCTCAGCCGGACCCCGCCGGAGCAGAAGCGGGCCAGCTAGTCCCAAGCTTCCATGTCCGCCAATGGGTCGGCCGGACATCGATCCGCGCGCCGGTGGCCGCATTCAGCCAGCCACCGAGCGTCCGCCGGCACGGGAAGACGAGACAGTGCTCGCCGTCCGCGTCGATCACGGCCAACTCGAGTTCGCCATCGTAGGGCGCGGTGGTGATGGGTTCCCACATTGCGCCATGCAAGCCGGCAAAGCGCCGCATCCGCCTTGATCCAGATCAAGGCATGGTCACTGTCGAGGCGCCCTCGTTCACGGCGACAGGTCGGTTGCGGCGAGAAGGCTCCCGTCCATGTGAAATGGAACGGAGGTGTGCTCCTGGACGATCTTCCAGCCGTCTCTGCCTCGGCTGAAGACCAGCGTCGCGCGCTCCCACCAGGCCCTCCGCTCGCCGCCGAGGGTCGTGGCGCGGGTGTGGAAGTAGCCATGCCAGACGGCGAGATCGCCGCTCACCGCGGTGCCGAGTTCCCTCGCCTCGCACGCGATGGGCCCCTGCCAGGTGCCGATCCAGGCGGAGAGACCCGCGAGGTCCACCGGGTGTGACAGAGGCGGTGCAAGGTCGAAGATCACCGCGTCGGCTGCGTAGTGGGCGGTCACGGCACCCGCGTCGCGGTCGTGAAGCCCCTTGTGGATG
>JALHRF010000035.1 GCA_022841545.1 Bauldia sp.
ATCGCGCACCGTCGATGCCGCCGGCCCGTGGGAGGCCGATGCGCCGGCCGTGGCGCGGCTGCGCGAGGCCGGCGCGGTGCTGCTCGGGAAGACCACCACGCCCGAGTTCGGCTGGAAGGGGGTGACCGATTCCCCGCTCACGGGCATCACCCGCAACCCGTGGAACCTGGCGACCACGCCGGGCGGCTCGTCCGGCGGCTCTGCGGCGGCGCTCGCGGCGCACATGGCGCCGCTGGCGCTCGGCACCGATGGCGGCGGCTCGATCCGCATGCCGGCGCACTTCACCGGCACCTTTGGCCTCAAGCCGAGCTTCGGGCGGGTGCCGGCCTGGCCCCTGTCGCTGTTCGGCACGCTGGCGCATGTCGGCCCGATGGCGCGGACGGTGCGCGACGCCGCCATGCTCCTCGACGTGATCGCACGGCCCGACGACCGCGACTGGTATGCGCTTCCGTCGTCGCCGATGCGCTTCGCTGCCGATCTCGACACCCCGCTTCATGGAAGGCGCATCGCCTACTCGCCGCTTTTGGGCTGGGCCGGGCAGGTCGATGCGGAGGTTGCGGCGCTCGTGGCGGCGGCTGCGCGGCGCTTCGCCGAGCTTGGCGCGCATGTCGAGGACGTCGACCCGCCGATGGGCGACCCGACCCTGACGTTCCGGACGCTGTGGTGGGCGGGAGCGCGCGCCGTCACGGCGCATCTGTCGCCGGAGCAGAGGGCGCTCCTCGACCCGGGCCTCCGCGCCATGGCCGACGAGGCGGCGGGCATCACGCTCGAAGAATACCGGGCGGCGACGCTCGCGCGCGCCGACTACGGGAGCCGCATGCGGCAGTTCATGGCGGGCTACGATTTCCTGCTGACGCCGTCGGTGGCCGTGCCGGCGTTCGGGGCGGGGACGCTCACCCCGCTTGCGGATGACGGCAATGCCTGGCTCGGCTGGACGCCGTTCTCCTATCCCTTCAACCTCACCCAGCAGCCGGCCGCGAGCATCAATTGCGGCTTCACCGCCGCGGGCCTGCCGGTCGGCCTGCAGATCGTCGGGCGGATGTTCGACGACGCCGGGGTTCTGGCGATGGCCCATGCCTTCGAGCAGGCGGCGCCACTCTACCGGAACGCTCCGCCGGGCTTCTAAAGCTGGCAGGATGGAACCGGAATCGCTGTTAAGTGGTTGTCGGATCGGGGATGCGGGCCTATGTTGCCGTCCGTTCAACGGTTTCCCGCGTCCCCATCGCGGCCTGGCGGTTCCCGCCGCGCCGCGGGCGACATTCCGACAAAGGAGCTTGTCCCATGGCCTTCGAACTGCCGCCCCTGCCTTACGCCTATGACGCCCTCCAGCCCTTCATGTCGAAGGAGACGCTGGAGTTTCACCACGACAAGCACCACCAGGCCTACGTCACCAACGGCAACAAGCTGCTCGAGGGTTCGGGGCTCGAAGGCAAGAGCCTCGAGGAGATCGTCAAGGCGAGCTACTCGAAGAACGCCGGCCTCTTCAACAACGCCGGCCAGCACTACAACCACATCCATTTCTGGAAGTGGATGAAGCCGGACGGCGGCGGCACCAAGATTCCCGGTGCGCTGGCGAAGGCGATCGACAGCGACCTCGGCGGCTACGACAAGTTCAAGGCCGACTTCGTCCAGGCCGGAACCACGCAGTTCGGCTCCGGCTGGGCCTGGCTCGGCCTCCGCGACGGCAAGCTCGAGATCACCAAGACGCCGAACGGCGAGAACCCGCTGGTACACGGCGGCCAGCCGGTGCTCGGCGTCGACGTGTGGGAGCACTCCTACTACATCGACTACCGCAACAAGCGCCCCGACTATCTGAATGCCTTCGTCGACAGCCTGATCAACTGGGATTATGCGCTGGAGATGTACGAGAAGGCGATGGGCGGTCGCTGAGGCGATGCTGGCTCGATTCCGACATTCCTCACCCTCCACTACAGGGTCCAGTGGGAAGGTCGGAATCAGGAGGACCACTCGTTTCGATCGGTCTCGTCTTCATCGGTAGAGGCCGGCGCGGCTCATGGCCCTTGCGACGATCGTCGTCGTTCTCGGAAATACCAACGACGCGGCCGGGCAACTCAGTCCGGTCGCGCTATCGCGCCTCCGCACGGCGCTCGACTACTTCAGCCACCTCGAAGGCGTTGAGCGGTCGCGGACGAAACTGGTAACCACCGGAGGGTTCGGGAGCTTCAACCCGTCGGCGGGGCCGCACGGCGCGTTGATGAACCGCTATCTCATCGCCCGGGGATTGCCGGAGGACGCGCTGTTGCCCTTCATCCCGTCCAGCGGCACCATCCAGGACGGACTGGGTGTTGCAAGGCTGTTGTCTGAGACCGCACCGAAGGTGGGCAGGCTGGTCATTGTCACCAGCCGATTTCACATGGAGCGGGCGCGGACCATCTTCGCGAGAGTGCTGCCGGGGATCGAAATCCTCACCCTCTCCGACGACGACCTCGGAACCCCGGATCAGCAATGGCACGAGCGGCGGGCCATGGCCAATCTGGACCGGGAGCTGCCGACACGGGACGGCGGTCTCCTGCCGCCGGCTGGCCTGTAGGCCGCGGTTGGAGTGGGCAGCGGCGGCTGCGGCTGACTACCGGATGCCCTTCTTGCACGGGTTGAAATACTGGTAGCGGTCCCAGTCGGTCTGCGCCCAGTAGAGCCAGGCCTTGCAGTCCGCCTGTGTCCGGAAGCAGGGCGCGGCGTGGTAGTTTTCGAGCTGGTCGAACGGCCCCTTCCGCTGGCCGACGAACGACGTCTGCCAGACATTCGCCCGGCCGAGCTGCGCCTTGAGCTTGCTGCAGCTCTGGCCCTGGACCCGCGGCGGATTGGCGGCGTCGGCCGGTATCGCCGCGGTGGCGAGGATCGATCCGGCAGCGACGAGCGCAACGGCGCAAAGTCTCGTGAACATCGGTGCTTCCTCCGGTCGTGGACCGGCCTCCGCCGGTCTCGCCTCCTCGCGCCCATACTGCCCGCTTTTGCAGGAAATCGCGATCCGTCTTACGCTGCACGTCCCGGTGGCGGGCTGGGGCTTGCGAGGAGGCGACCATGGCGAATGAAATCCAGCAACCCAAACCCTATGATCTCGTCGGCAACCCGGTGTTCGTCGGCGGCATCGGGCAGGGGTTCGAGGCGACACTCAACTACCGCGTCCATGACGGGCACGACGAGCGAACCGGCTTCTTCAATGTCGGCGGCGGCACCGGCGAGCATGGCCAGTTCGCGCTTTCGGTGGACCTCACCGGGGCGGCCTTCAACCTCGACCGTCTCTTCGTCGAGGTGTACGAGGAGAGCGCTCAGGACGGCTCCGAGATCAACAAGGTGATCGTGCCGGTGATCTATGGGCCGCGCATCGTTCCCGGGTACGTCGGCTACCGCCTGCACACCGTGAAGGTCGGCGATACGCTGTCGAAGCTCTCGAACGAGCACTACGGCAGCTCAGCCCACTTCAACCGGATCGTGCGCGCCAACCCCTTGATCATCACCGACCCCAACAAGATCTTCGTCGGCCAGGTGCTCAAGATCCCGATCGGAACGTAGCGAGCCGGGGAAGTCACCCTGGGCCACTCGCTTGATGTTGGATCGACCGGGCTGTGCTATCCTTTCGAAATGAAGGACGGAAAGAGCGCAACCAGCCCCCCAGGCAAACGAGTGGCCTTCACGCTGGGGCGAGAAGGATTCGCGAGAGTCAGCCTGGTCGAGGGGATCTCGCTGTCGCGTGAGATGAGGCGGGACTTCAGGGATTTCGACCGAAGGGGCCTGTCTGATGAGGAGCGTCGCGACCTCATCCGGAAAAAATACGTCCGCGCACGCTCCTAGAGATGTATCGGGCTGTTCCCGATCCCTACTGCTATCCGGGGAGCATGATCCTTCGGAATGTCCCCGGCATTCGTTCAAAAAGGGACCCTGGCTCGTTTCGAAGCTGCGATCACGGCGCAACGCGCCGCGGAGCCGCTCCCCGGCGGTCGGCTTGGCGTGCGTCACTACCGGTCCATTCATCGGCACATCTTCCAGGATGTCTTATGCTTGGGCCGGCCGCTTCCGGACAAGTCGCATCGCAAAGGAAGGCAGCATGTTCTGCTATCCGGAATTCATCGAAGCGGAAATGCGGGCGCTCTTCGATCGCCTTCGTCGAGACCGGTATCTTCGCGAGCTTTCCGCAGAGGAGTTTGCGGAGCAGGCCAGCGCATTCCTCTCCACGCTCAACGCCATTCATCCATTTCGCGACGGCAATGGCCGCACGCAACTCACGTTCATGGCGCTTTTTGGCCGATCGCGCCGGGCATCCTCTTGCATTCGAGAAACTCTCACCGCGTCGCTTTATCGATGCGATGATCGCGAGTTTTCACGGCCGCAACGACGCGCTGGTGCGGGAGCTGAGATCGCTCATCGCGTAAGCTTCGCGCCTAAGCCTTCCCTGCTACCTTGAGCGCGAAGGCTGTTGCGAACGCTGACTCCTGCAGCCGGTCGAAGCGCCCGGCTGCCCCGCCGTGGCCTGCATCGAGGTTGGTCCGCAACAGGATCGGCCGGTCGCCGGTGGTGTGAGCGCGGAGCTTCGCCACCCACTTCGCCGGTTCCCAGTAGGTGACCCGCGGGTCGGTGAGTCCAGCCATGGCGAGGATCGCCGGATAGGAGCGCGCCGTGACGTTGTCGTAGGGCGAGTAGCCGAGGATGGTGCGGAAGTCGGCCTCGCTGACGATCGGGTTGCCCCATTCCGGCCATTCCGGCGGCGTGAGGGGAAGCGTGTCGTCGAGCATGGTGTCGAGCACGTCGACGAAGGGAACCTCGGCGATCAGCCCGGCGAACAGCTCCGGCGCCATGTTGGCGACGGCGCCGATCAGCAGCCCGCCGGCGGAGCCGCCCCAGCCGACGATCTTCCCTGCGGATGTGTAGCGCTCCTTCGCCAGGAACCGCGCCACCGCGACGAAGTCGGTGAAGGTGTTGACCTTCTTCTCCCGCCGTCCGTCGGCATACCAGTGGAAGCCCTTGTCCTTGCCGCCGCGGATATGGGCGATGGCGTAGACGAAGCCGCGGTCGACCAGCGACAGCCGGCCCGTCGAGAACGAGGCGGGGATGGTGATCCCGTAGGCGCCGTAGCCGTAGAGGAGCAGCGGCGCCGAGCCGTCGAGGGCCACGTCCTTGCGATAAAGGAGCGACACCGGCACGAGCTCGCCGTCGTCCGCGGTCGCAAACAGCCGCCGGGTCACGTAGTCGGCGGGGTCGTGACCGGACGGAACTTCATCCTCCTTGCGAAGCACGCGCTGGCGCGTTGCCATGTCGTAGTCGTAGACGCGGGCTGGCGTGGTCATCGATGAATAGGTGAAGCGGAGCGCGTCGGTGTCGAACTCGTAGCCGCCCATCATCCCGAGCGAATAGGCTTCCTCGTCGAAGTCGATGCGATGCTCCGCACCGGTCGCGAGATTGCGGATGACGATGCGCGGCAGTCCGCCCTCGCGCTCGAGCCGGGTGAGCCAGTTCCGGTAGGACGTGTGGTCGAGGATCAGCCGACCCTCCTGGTGGGGGACGAGGTCCCGCCAGTGTTCGCGTCCGGGAGTCGCGACCGGCGCCGTGACGATCTTGAAGTCCTCGGCGTCGCCGGCATTGGTGAGGATGTAGAAGAGGCCGCCGGACTCGTCGACGTCGTACTTCTCGGCGGCTCGCCGCGGCGCGACGAGACGCGGCGTTCCGGCCGGATCGTCGGCGGCCAGCACGTGCGCCTCCGAAGTCTCGTGGTCGTGGCTGTCGATGACGATGAAGCTGTCGGACTGGGTCTTGCCGACGCCGAGGAAGTAGGCCGGGTTGGCGTCCTCGAAGACGACGACGTCCTCCGACGGGTCGGTGCCGACCGTATGGCGGAAGACCTTGGCCGGCCGGTGGTTGGCGTCGAGCCAGACGTAAAGGAGGGTGCGCGAATCCGCGGCCCAGACCGGCGCGCCGGAGGTGCCGGGAATACGGTCGGGCAGGTCCTCGCCGGTCTCGAGGTCGCGGATGCGGATCTCGAAATACTCCGACCCCATCTCGTCGCTGGCCCAGGCGAGGAGCCTGTGGTCGGGGCTGTGGGAAGTGCCGCCAAGGTGGAAATAGGCCTTGCCCTCGGCCAGCGCATTGGCGTCGAGGAGCACCGTCTCGTTGCCGCCGTCGCGGGCGGTGCGGATCAGCATCGGGTGCTCGGCGCCATGGGCGAAGCGGATGCCGTAGGCGTAGAGGCCGTCGGGGGAGGGCACGGAGGAGTCGTCCTCCTTGATCCGCGCCCGCATTTCCGCAACCAGCCGGTCCTTCAGCCCGGCGACATCCGCCGTCGACGCCTCGGTCCAGGCGTTCTCCTGTTCGAGATAGGCGCGGATGTCGGGGGCGAGCGCCGCCGGCTCGCGCATCACCTGCTGCCAGTTGTCGGCCCTGAGCCACGCGTAATCGTCGGTGCGGGTGACCCCGAAATGGGTCGAAGTCACCGGCCGCTTCTCGGCGGAAGGCGCACGCGCGGCGCCGCCGCCCGGTCGCGCCTCGGCGGATTCGTCACGCAGTCTTTGGGTCATCGGTGCTCAACTTCAATGCGGTTCCGTTCATGCAATAGCGAAGGCCGGTGGGCCGTGGCCCATCGGGGAAGACGTGGCCGAGATGGGATTCGCAGGCGGCGCAGCGAACCTCCGTCCGCGCCATGCCGTGGGACCGGTCGGTGATCTCCTCGACCGCCTCGCCGGCGATCGGCTGATAGAAGCTCGGCCAGCCCGAGCCAGATTCGTACTTGGTCTCCGAGCGGAACAGAGGCTGCCCGCAGGCGACGCAGAGGTAGGTCCCGGCGCGCTTCTCGTGGAGCCAGGGGCCGGTGCCGGGCCGCTCCGTGCCCGCCTGCCGCGTCACATGATACTCAGCCGGCGTCAGCTCCGCCCGCCACTCCGCCTCGCTCTTGACGACCTTCGGCGCGGCCGCGCCGTCCTTCGGTCTCATCTGGTCCATGGCCGATAAGCCCTTGTTCTTGTTGGTTGGTGGGAGCCGGGCAGGGCGCCCGGCGCTCCGCACATATGGTGTATCCCGGCGAGATCCTCAACGACAACAGGTCGTGATTGGCGCCGCGCGACGGGGCGGATCAACGATAGATCCACGACTTGGTACAGCCTTGACGAGCAGTACAAGTAGTTCAGGATATTGGAGGGCGAGATTGCGAACGAAGTCCGTTTACTTTTGGCTCAGGGGTTTCTAGCCGAGATGTCTCGAGGATCGTCGTGATCCCTGAGGACTGTTCGTTGGCTTGAAGCAGGCCAACGCCAGGGCCGCTACGAGGTTAGACTGCCTTGGCTTCGAAGGGCCTGAGCTGCCGCGGAATAGCATTGGGAGCAGGTCCATAGGCCTTGACGTTCCGGCCTAGAGTTGGAAGAGACCTAGCCGGACGGCAGCTCCAACGGAAACGGGGTTGGTTCCCAAATCGATTCAATCTTGAGACTTCGCGCGGTGTGGGCCTCCCATTCCCGAAGCTGCCGAACCAGTCCAGCGCGGTTGTCGACAGCCAGCAGCGGACAAAGAGCTTCGACGATCATCGAGAATACTTCACGCATGTCTGGCGCTGACCACATGGACCGACCCGTGAGAAGTTTGGCGCAAATTGATCGCGCGGCGTCAAGGTCACCACGCGCGACGTCGACCACCACTTTGCGAAGCGGGAACGCATCCAGGCTGTTCAGGAGGAAATGGTCTGGTCCAGTCGCAACCACGAAGTCGTCAAGGGTCTCGATGCTCCTCAGAAACGGCAGCGTCTGTTCTTCGATGGTTGCATGGAAGTCTGTCGCCATTAGGGGGTCGTCCCACGCCCAAGTGTAATTTCCATGGTGCCGAATACGCGCCGTCCATGTGTCCGCGAAGCTCTGCAACGGTTGACACGAATGCATTATGAACCAAGTCGGATAGACTCGTCGCGCCTCGGCACTTCGCTCAAAGAGGACGCCACGCATCACATGGCGCACCGGCTTCAGTATCAAACGATGTTCCAGGAACGCGAGGTCGGAATGCCGCGCGACAAGTGGCGCCACCAGATTTTTGATTTGCCGCAACGTCGTCATGAAGTTGGCCTTACTTCCAAGATGACGATCCGCAGGGCGTCCGGGAAATTCCTGTAGACCCGGCCGGCAATCTCGGCGAGGCGTTTCGCACTCAGGCCACTCACGCCAGTCTTGATGTCGTACACGCAAATGGTAAGATTGCCTTGATCCTCAAAAACATCAATTCGAGTTGAGCCCTTGATGCCGAGGGCCTCGTCTCTGGTCTTCATCAACGACTTCTCGGCTGAGAAAACGGAGCCCTCTGGAATCTCCCAAGGTTCGAGCTTCCCGATCAACGCCTTGAGCCTGGTATGCACAGCTGTTCCGAAGACGGCCGGGGAGGAATAGGGCCCCTTCAGTCTTGCCTGATGCGTCGCCGTGTTTGTCCAGTCCTGAACAGACTGCACGTTTGGGCAGACATTCTCGGCCTCCTCGTCGTCGAGCTGGCCAACATAAAGCGGGACGGTGGCCGTCGCGTCGGTGGGCCTGCCGTATTCCTTTGCAGCATAAGCAAATGCTGGCTTCTGCCCTTTTGTCGCTGTGCTCGCAAACCATGAGTAGAGCCCAAGCGCCAAGCCAAGGAGGCCTGCGCCGCCAATCAGGCCCGTATCCTCGTCGACCGAGAGCCCATCGAACCCAAGGTCCGGTCGCAGATATTCGATCTCCGGTCCGCCGTTCCTCCAGGACGCGACCTGAACGATCTCGCCGGTGGCATCGGTGATGGTTTGTGTCGTACCGAGGCTCTGGAACGTTGCGATCTCGCCCGCCGCACCAACGAAGGTGTGGCTTTCGTCCCAGCCGGTCAGCTCCGGCGCCTCGGAATATTGCGAGCGGATGGCGCTGCCGTCGCGGTTGATAACCGTTCGTTCCAAGACACCGCCATCCGGCCGGAGCATCTCGACGTAGGCCTCCCACGGTTCGGTTCCGCTTCGGTCGCGGACGACCCTTCGGTCTCCGGGCAGGGTGGTCGTCTCGATGCCTGTTCGAGCTGCCGGTTCCGTGACTCCCGTTGGGTAGGCGCCGGTTCGCCTGGGTGAACCGACGGCATCGCCGCCGCTCCCAACGCGCGTCCACCGGCCACCCTCGTGACTGCCGCGCGGCTTCCGCGGCTGGTTGGGATCGAAGTTGGCCTTGAGCAGCAACTGCATCCGCAGGAGCTGCAGCTCAAACTGCAGAGCGGAGAGTTCGTAGTGGGCGTTGTTGACGCCTTGGCGTTCCGAGGCTGTGAGGTGCATGACGGGTTCCATGCGATCGATCAGAATATATTCCTATAAGAACGTATTCCTAGGCGTCAACGCCTCGTCTCCGCTTCCCATTGATCCCCCCGCCTCCGCCTGTATGGTTTCCCCGTGAATCGGATCGATGGAGGGACCGTTGCGGGTCGCGAGCCTGGCCTTTGCGCTCTACGTCTTCTGGCTGCTCTTGTCGGGCCACTACAGCGCCTTCCTGCTCGGCGCGGGGGCGCTGGCGGCGATTGGCATCGCGTTCGCCGGGCGCGGGTTCGGCTATGCCGACCGCGAGGGGCATCCAATCGAACTGATCCTCGCCGGCGTCCGCTACTGGCCGTGGCTCGTCGTCGAGATATGGAAGTCGGCGTTCCAGGTCGCCCGCATCATCCTGTCGCCGTCGCTGCCGATCTCGCCGCGGCTGGTGAAACTCCGCGCCGGCCCCGAGACGGCGGTCGGCATGGCGACCTACGCCAACTCGATCACGCTCACCCCCGGCACCATCACGGTGGACACCGACCGCCACCACCACTGGATCGTGGTTCATGCGCTGACGGCGGATGGCGTCGCAGGCCTCAAGGGTGGTGACATGGACCGCCGCGTGACCGCGTTCGAGAGGCGGGGCTGATGCTTGCCGCAGCTCTCCTCGGCATCCTTGCCGCCGCCGCGCTCGTGCTCGCGCGCGCGCTCAAAGGCCCGACCATCTTCGACCGCCTGGTCGCCGCCAATTCCATCGGCAACGTGGCGATCGTGTTCCTCGCGGTGCTCGGCTTCGTCAACGGCCGGCCCGATTTCCTCGACGTCGCGCTCGCCTATGCGCTCCTCAACATCATCGGCGTCTTCGCGGTGCTGAAATTCTTCCGCTACGGCCCGCTCGGCGCGAGCGGCGAGGACGAGGAGGAGAGGACGTGACCGTCGCCGAGATCGTCGCCATTGCCGGCAGCGCCATCGTGCTGCTCGGCAGTGTCTTCATGGTGATCGGGGCGATCGGCGTCGTGCGCATGCCCGATGTCTTCACCCGCCTTCACGCCGCCTCGGTGTCCGACACCTTCGGCGTCGGCCTGATCCTCATCGGTCTCATCCTCATCGGCGGGCTGACGCTGGTCAGCGTCAAGCTCGCCTTCCTGCTCGCGTTCCTGTTCCTGACCGGACCGGTCGCGACGCATGCCGTGGCGCGCGCCGCGCTCGATTCCGGGGTCAAGGCGCGTGACGAGAAGGGCAAGCCGCTCGTCGAAGCGAAGGAGGGCGCGCCATAGCTTCGCTCGTCAACTTCGTCCTCCTCACCATGCTCGCCGTGACCACGGTCGCGATCGTGCGGGTCCGGAACCTGTTCGCCGTGGCGGTGCTCACCAGCATCTACTCGTTCCTGATGGCGACGGTCATGCTCGTTCTCGACGCGCCCGACGTTGCGTTGACCGAGGCCGCGGTCGGTGCGGGGGTCGGCACCGTGCTCATCGTCGGCGTCCTCTATCTCACCAAGACCGACGAGGCGCGTCCGGTCCACGGCATCCTGCTGCCGCTCATCGTGGCAGGAGGCACGGCGGCGGTGCTCCTGTTCGGCGTCAGCGACACGCCGCCATTCGGCGATCCCGCGAACCCGGTCCACGCGCAAGGGCCCGACTATGTCGCTCGCTCCGTGCCGGAGACCGGCATTCCCAACGTCGTCTCCGCGGTGCTCGCGAGCTACCGCAGCTTCGACACGCTTGGCGAGACGCTGGTGATCTTCACTGCCGGGATTGCGATCCTGATGCTGTTGAAGCGCAGCCCGTCGAAGCGGGGCGGAAAGGGCGAGCGCTGAGATGCGGCTCGATCTGATCCTCCGGGTCGCGACGAAGCTGATCCTGCCGTTCATGCTGCTGTTTGCCCTCTACGTGCAGTTCCACGGCGATTACAGTGCGGGCGGCGGCTTTCAGGCCGGCACGATCGCAGGGGCCGGGGTCATCCTCTATGCGCTGGTCTTTGGCCTCGCCGGGGCGCAGCGGATCGTGCGTCCGGCGCTGGTCGAGACCCTGGTGCCGCTCGGTGTGCTGATCTACGCGGGGGTCGGTGTCGCGGGCTGGCTGACCGGCGGCAACTATCTCGAGTTCAACTACCTCGTTCACGACCCGGTCCACGCACAGGAATGGGGCGTCTTCCTGGTCGAGGCGGGCGTCTTCATCACCGTCAGTTCGACGATGGTCGCGATCTTCTACGCCTTTACCGGACGGGGTCGGTCGCGATGAGGGAGATGCTCGATCTCGCGGGCGGGTTCGTCGCCCACTACAACCAGTACATCACCATCTTCCTGATGGTGTCCGGCCTCTACATCGTCATCGCCCGCGGCAACATGGTGAAGAAGCTGGTCGGCCTGTCGCTGTTCCAGACGTCCGTCTATCTCCTCTATATCTCGGCCGGGAAGGTCACGGGCGGCACCGCGCCGATCATCGACGCGCGCTTCACCGTCTATTCCCATCCGCTGCCGCACGTTCTCATCCTCACGGCCATCGTCGTGGGAATCGCCGTGCTCGCCCTCGGCCTCGCCCTCGTCGTCCGCATCAACGAGGCCTATGGCACCATCGAGGAGGATGAGATCTTCGACCGCGACAAGGACGCGAAATGAGGGAGCACCTCCCGGCGCTCCAGGTCGTCCTGCCGCTGTTCGGCGCGCTTGTCGCCGCGCTGGTCCGTCGTCCGCTTGCCGCGTGGCTGGTGACGGTGGTCGTCAGCGTTGCCTGCCTCGTGGTGGCGGCGGCGCTCCTGCGTGAGGTTCTGGCGACGGGCGTCGTCTCCTATCGGCTCGGCGGGTGGGACCCATCGCTCGGCATCGAGTATCGCGTCGACATCTTCAACGCACTGATCCTGGTGCTCGTCTCCGCCGTCGCCGTCGTCGTCGCCCCGTTCGCGCGCCTGTCCGTGGCGTCCGAGATTCCGGACGACAAGGTCGCCTGGTTCTACACGATGTACCTCGTGGCGATGACCGGCCTGCTCGGCATCGCGATAACCGGCGACGCGTTCAATGCCTTCGTCTTTCTGGAGGTTTCGTCGCTGTCGAGCTACGCGCTGATCGCCATGGGTCGCAATCGCCGGGCGCTCGTCGCTGCCTACCAGTACCTCATCATCGGCACCATTGGTGCGAGCTTCTATGTGATCGGCGTCGGGCTCATCTACATGATGACCGGGACGCTCAACCTCGCGCTGATCGCCGAGCGCATCGTTGATGTCGAGACGTCTCGTCCCATCCTCGCCGCGCTCGCCTTCATCGTCGTCGGCATCAGCATGAAGCTGGCGCTGTTCCCGCTCCACGTTTGGCTGCCCAATGCCTATACCTACGCGCCGTCCGTCGCGACTGTATTTCTTGCGGCCACCGCGACCAAGGTCGCCGTCTATCTCCTCGCCCGCTACGAATACTCGGTGTTTGGCGCCGGCTTTGTCTTCGGCGACCTGTCGCTCGGCATCGTGCTCCTCGGGTTTTCGATCGCTGCCATCTTCGGCGCGGCGACGGTGGCGGTGTTCCAGTCCGACCTCAAGCGGATGTTTGCTTATTCCTCCGTGGCCCAGATCGGATACATCACGCTCGGACTATCGCTCGGCACCGTCGCCGGCGTTACCGGCGGCCTCGTGCACCTCCTCAACCACGCGCTCATCAAGGGCGCAATCTTCATGGGTCTCGGCGCGATCGTGTTCCGCCTGGGCAAGACCGGTTTCGACGACATCGCCGGTATCGGTCAAAGGATGCCGCTCACCACGGGTGCCATCGTGCTCGCCGGGCTGAGCCTGGTGGGAATTCCCGGCACTGCGGGCTTCGTCTCGAAGTGGTACCTGATCGTCGCCGCGCTGGAGATCGGCTGGTGGTGGCTTGCGGCGCTGATCGTGCTCTCGACGCTGATCACCGTCGTCTATGTCGGCCGGGTGGTCGAGGCGGCGTACTTCCGCGAGCCGGCGAAGGCCCTGGCCGACCTCCGCGAGGCCCCGGCGGAAATGCTCCTGCCGATCTGGGTGCTTGCTGCCGCGACCGTGTATTTCGGCATCGACACCACTTTGACCGCGGGCATGGCCGAGCGCGCCGCGATCGTCCTGATCGGGGACATCCAGTGACCCCCGCCACCCTCATCGCCCTGGCGCTCATCATTCCGGCTGCCACCGCGGTCCTCCTGCCGCTCTTTTCCGGGCGTCCCGATGTGCGCGAGGCCACGACCCTGCTCGGTGCGGTCATCCTCTTCGCTACGGTGCTGCAGCTTCTTCCCCACATCCTCGCCGGCGGAACGCCATCGCTCGCGATCTGGACCGTCATCCCGGGGCTCACGATCGCCTTCACCGTCGAACCGCTCGGCATGCTGTTCGCGTTGATCGCTTCGGGCCTCTGGATCGTCAATTCGGTCTACTCGATCGGTTACATGCGCGCCGAGGGCGCCCACCGCCAGACGCTGTTCTACGTCTGCTTCGCGCTCGCAATCGCCTCGACGATGGGCATCGCGCTTGCCGGCAACCTGTTCACGCTTTTCCTGTTTTACGAACTCCTCACCTTCACGACCTGGCCGCTCGTCACGCATCGCGCCACGCCGGAGGCGCGCGCCGCCGGACGGCTCTACCTGATGATGCTGTTCGGTGCATCGACCGTGCTGCTTCTCCCGGCCATCGCCTGGACCGGGATCCTGGCGGGCACGCTCGACTTCGCGCCGGGCGGAATCCTCGGCGGCCGTGTCGATGCGCTCGAACTCGGCATCCTGCTCGCCCTCTTCGTCTTCGGCGCGGCGAAGGCGGCGGTGATGCCGCTCCACCTCTGGCTGCCCGCGGCCATGGTGGCGCCGACGCCGGTCTCCGCGCTCCTCCACGCCGTGGCGGTGGTGAAGGCCGGCGTCTTCACCATCCTCAAGGTCGTGGTCTACATCTTCGGCGTCGGGACACTGGCCGACTCGGACGGAGGCGACTGGCTGGTGATTGTCGCCGGCGTCACCGTCATCTCCGCCTCGCTGATCGCGCTGCGGCAGGACAACCTCAAGCGCCGGCTGGCCTACTCGACCATCAGCCAGCTTTCCTACGTGGTTCTCGGCGTGGCGCTGTTCACGCCGCTCGCGATCCTCGGTGCGGCCCTTCATATCGCTGCCCACGCCGTGTCGAAGATCACGCTGTTCTTCGCGGCCGGCTCGCTCCACATCGGCGCCCACGTTGATGACGTCAGTCGCATGGACGGCGTGGGCCGGAAGATGCCGTGGACCATGGGGTCCTTCGCCGTTGGCGCATTATCGATGATCGGTGTGCCGCCGACGGCCGGTTTCCTGGGGAAATGGTTCATCCTGCTCGCCGCTGTGCAGATCGAGGAATGGTTCGCGGTGGCGGTGATCGTGGTTTCGACGCTGCTCAACGCAGGCTACTTCCTCCCCATCCTCTACCGCGCCTTTGCACGGATCCCGTCGAAGGACATCGGCAAGGCAACCGAATCGCCCTGGCCGATGGTGGCGTCGCTCCTGGTCACCGCCGCCGTCACGGTGCTCCTCTTCGTCCGGCCGGGAGCGCCATTCGAACTGGCGGAGATGCTGGCCGGAATCGCGACGATTGACGCGGGAGGCTCCGGCGTCGTTCAATTCCCGCCGGAGGGAACAAACCCGTGAAATCTCATCCGCGGCTACTCGCCGCGGCGGCCGGCCGTCGGCCGCTGTGTCTGTCGCCAAAACGCCACTGTCATCCGCTTTTGATCTGAATCGACCACTAAGGAGCGATGAGCACCGTGCCTCGGCCGGCCCGACCCTGGAAGCAGGCGATCTACCTTTGGGTCGGAATCGCCTTGGTTCCGATTGGCATCATCATCGCGCCGCTGCCGGGACCGGGCGGCATACCGATTCTTGCCGTCGCCGCGCTTCTCATCATCACCTCTAGTCGCCGTGCCGCGAGCTGGGTTCGGCTCCACCGTCGGCGGTGGGACTGGATGAACGAGATTCTCCTCAAGGGCGAGGGGTGGCTCGGCGGCGAGATGGGCCGCGCGCTTCGCCGCACCAACGGAAGACGCAATCTCGTCGTCGCCAAGCCGCCGGCGTCGCGCCGCGAGCGCATCCTCGACATTCTCCTTTTCCCCGTCCATGTCGCGATCATCCTCACCCGCGCGGTTGCCAATCGGTTCGGCTGGAAGCTTCCCGGCGATGCCCGTAAGGAACGCAAGGCCGAACGCGAGCGTCGCCGTTTGCGCCGCGAACGGCGGCGGCGGCGTGAGGAAAAGCAGGATTCGTCCCGCGCCGCTCGCGGGGCGAGGGCCGAAGAGGCCGGGAAGTCCGACAAGCCGCGATCGAGGCAATCTGCAAAGGAAGGAAAGAAGGCGGAGGCAGGGACGGGCCACCGCGACGGGCGCCGCCGGCGCAAGGACCGTATGCCCATTGCGGCCTCGGTTCAGGGCGGCGTCGAGCCGTAGCGTTCGAATGGCCGCCGCTTCCGGGTCCGTCGACGACTATATCGCTGCGCAGCCGGAAGCGGTGCGCGGATCGCTCGGTGAGGTCCGGGCGGCAATCCGGAAGGCGATCCCGAAGGCCGAGGAAGTCATTTCTTACAAGATCCCGGCCTATCGGCTGCCAGGCGGCGTCGTCATCTTCTTCGCCGGCTGGAAGAAGCACTATGCGATCTATCCCGCGACGGATGGCGTGGTGTCGACGTTCGCGAAGGAACTCGCGCCCTACGACGTCGACAAGGGTACGATCCGCTTCCCCTTCGGCGAAGCGATCCCGGTCGCGCTGATCGGACGGATTGCGAAGCTGCGCGCGACCGAAGTCGCCGAAGGCACGAAAGCGCGCGCGGCCGGAACGCCGCGGCGCCGGGCCTGAGAATTTCTTCGAGGGGGATGTCGATTTCGGCCCGGCCGGAACGACGAATGAGCAACCCACGAAGGAGTGACGGCAATGCGGTACCTTTGCCTGGTCTATTGCGAGGACTCGGCGTTCGCCGCCATGACCACGGACGAGAAGCGCACGCTCGACCGCGACTCGCTTGCCTATGATCGCGAGCTCGAGCGGCGGGGCCAGTTCGTCGCGGCGGACGCCCTCCAGCCGGTGCGCGAGTCTGCCACCGTTCGGGTTCGGGACGGCAGGACGTCGGTGACGGACGGTCCTTTCGCCGAGACCAAGGAGCATTTGGGCGGCTTCATCCTGATCGAGGCCCGGGACATGAACGAGGCGATTCAGGCGGCCGCCGGCATCCCGCTTGCGAAGCTCGGAAGCATCGAGGTTCGGCCAGTCCTCAGGTTCGAAGCGTGAGCGCGGGCGCGAATGACCAGGACCGACATCGACGCTGTCTATCGGACCGAGTCCCGCCGGGTCCTCGCGACGCTGATCCGGCTGCTACGCGACTTCGATCTCGCCGAGGAGGCGATGAACGAGGCGTTCGTGGCGGCGGCGGAGCAGTGGCGGCGCGACGGCGTGCCCGGGAACCCGCGGGCCTGGCTCGTGTCGGCCGGCCGCTTCAAGGCAATCGACCGCCTTCGGCGCGGCGCGCGATTCGATGCGCTCGCGACCGAACTCGCCTTGCAGATCGAGGCCGACGCCGAGAGTCACCCGGACATGGACGACGATGCCATTCCCGATGATCGATTGCGCCTGATTTTCACCTGCTGCCACCCCGCTCTCCCGCCCGATGCTCAGGTCGCGCTGACGCTTCGTGAGGTGTGCGGTCTCACCACCGAGGAGATTGCAAGGGCCTTCCTGGTCTCGACCCCGACGATCGCGCAGCGCATCGTGCGCGCCAAGGCCAGAATACGCGACCAACGTCTTCCGTATGTCGTGCCGGAGTCCGCTGAGTTGCCGGATCGTCTGGATGCCGTCGTCCGGGTCGTCTACCTCGTCTTCAACGAGGGTTACTCGGCCTCGTCCGGTGATGCCGTGACCCGCGCCGACCTGTCCGGCGAGGCGATTCGCCTCTGCCGCCTCCTCGTGGCGCTCCTCCCCGATCCGGAAGCGATCGGGCTTCTGGCGCTGATGCTTCTCCACGAATCGCGCCGTCACGCCCGCGCCACCCCCGACGGCGACCTGATCCTGCTCCCGGACCAGGACCGTACGCTGTGGGATCGCGACCTCGTCGCCGAGGGCCTCTCGCTCGTCGCGCGTCTGTCGGCCGTCGGCCGCATCGGTCCCTATGGTCTGCAGGCGTCGATCGCCGCCGTCCACGCGTCGTCGGCAACGTCCGAGGCGACAGACTGGGGAGAAGTCGTCCGGCTCTACGCCGCGCTCCGCCGCATCGAGCCGTCGCCGGTCGTGGCCCTAAACCACGCCGCCGCCATGTCTTTTCAGTGCGGGCCTGAGGCCGGGCTGGCGTTGATGGAGGCGATGGCTGCCGAGGGTCATCTTTCCGAGTACCACCTCCTTCATTCCGCCCGGGCCGACCTCCTCCGCAGGCTCGGACGAATCGACGAGGCCCAGGCTGCCTACATCCGGGCCTTGGAACTGGCCAGGCAGGCGCCTGAGCGCCGGTTTCTCTCGCGCAGATTGGCGGAAATCGGTCGTTCCCGACCGGTTTGACTTGATCTCCATTGCTTGCGCGGACACTATTCCGAGCCAAGCGCGAACGATGGAGAGCGAATGCCCCCGCCAAAGGCTATCGAAGATAATTGGCTCGTCCGCCCGCGGACCATACGATGGCTCTGGATTGTATTCATCGTCGTTCTCGCGGCGACCGTGCTCGCCGATCTCTTCATCGCTCATCACGGCAAATTCGGCATCGACGGAACCATGGGCTTCTACGCTTGGTATGGTTTCCTGAGCTGCGTAGGTCTGGTCTTCGCCGCGCGTGCTTTGGGCGTGATCCTCAAGCGACCGGCCGACTACTATGATCGCTAGCCTTGGTGCCTTCGGTTACCTGGTGACGCCGGGCGTCCTGATGATGGCGTCCGGGCTGCTTCTGTTCTTCCTGCGCGGGGCGATCAGAGATGCAGTCGTCCTGGTCGCGCCGATCGCAGTTCTCGCAGTCGTCTGGGTAACGCCGGAAGGATCATCGGAACCGTTACGCTGGCTCGGGTATGAACTCGTCCCGTTTCGGTCCGACGCCCTGAGCCGTCTCTTCGCGACCGTGTTTTTGATCACCGCCTTCGCAGCCGGTCTCTATGCGCTCCGTCAGGAGCGGCGGAACGAGATACCGTTCGCGTTCCTGTACGCCGGCGCTGCCCTCGGCGTGGTTTTCGCAGCCGACCTTATCACGGTCTTCGTGTTCTGGGAGCTGATGGCGCTCTGTTCGACGCTCATCGTCTGGCTCGGAGGACCGGGAGCCCGCGGCGCCGGCTTGCGCTACATCGTCATCCATCTGTTCGGCGGAGTCCTCCTCATGGCGGGGATCGCCGGTCATGTTGCGGAGACGGGCTCGATCGCGTTCGTGGCGATGCGGGCGGATTCGCCGGCCCAATGGCTGATCCTTGCGGGATTCCTGCTCAACGCCGGTTGCTGGCCGACCTCGGCCTGGCTTCCCGACGCCTATCCCGAGGCATCGTGGTCGGGTACCGTCTTCCTCTCCGCTTTCACCACCAAGACCGCAGTGCTTGTGCTTCTCCGGGGCTTCCCCGGGGAGGAGATCCTGATCGTGCTCGGGTTGGTCATGGTCTTCTACGGCATCCTGTACGCCATCCTCGAGAACGACATGCGCCGGATCCTTGCCTATTCCATCGTCAGCCAGGTCGGCTTCATGGTGACGGCAATAGGTATTGGATCCGAACTCGCGCTCAACGGCGCCGCCGCTCACGCCTTCGTGCATATCATCTACAAGGCGCTGCTCCTGATGTCGGCCGGGTCGGTACTGCTGATGACGGGGCGGCGGAAGTGCAGCGAGCTGGGCGGCCTGTTCCGTACCATGCCGATCACCACCATTTGCGGACTCATCGGCGCCCTGTCGATATCCGCGTTCCCCCTGACGTCGGGCTTCGTCGCGAAGTCCTTCATCTCCGACGCGGCCGGAGATGCCGGGCTGGCGGCGGTCTGGTTGCTGTTGACCGCGGCGTCCGCAGGCACCGTCCTCTACGCGGGCATCAGGTTCCCATGGTTCGTCTTCTTCCAGAAAGATTCAGGACTGCGGCCGCCGGATCCTCCCCGCAGCATGCGCACCGCCATGATCCTGATGTCGGCGCTCTGCATCGGGATCGGCATCTTCCCCGGGCCGCTCTACGCTCTCCTGCCCCATCGGGTTGATATTGTTCCCTATACCGGAGCGCATGTGGTCTCGCAGCTGCAGTTGCTGCTGTTCTCCGGCCTTGCCTTTTTCCTGCTCCTTGGCTGGCTCAAGCGCACCGACACCATCACGCTGGACGTCGATTGGCTCTGGAGGCGCCTCGGGCCGGCGGTCTACCGCACCCTCGACGGCGGCTCCAGCCGGGCTTGGGAGGCGGTGACGGGAAGGGCGCAGCGTGGAGTTGAGAGATTGTTCGGCACTGTCTACCGACACCACGGGCCGCAGGGCATTCTGGCCCGCGCCTGGCCGACAGGAAGCATGGCGCTTTGGGCCGTCTTTCTGCTCGGAGCCTATCTGATTTTCTACTACATCTGAACCGTCTTCTTTTGTTCGCAGATCATTCGCAGGCAGGGCCCCCCGGGCGACATTCTGTCGCTTTTGCATACGGGCAAGTCATCAACACAGCGATAGACGGCGACCATCGTCAAGCCGTCTTGTTTTCCACCGATTCCAGCGTCTGCCCAAGGTTTCGCAGTAAAACCCTAGCCGGTGAAAACTCTCTTGTTTTTGGAAGGTGTGCTATATATAGGGGTGAAGTAACAGAGTCGGACCGATCAAATCGATCCGGCAAAGACGCGGGTTCGATCAGCAACGGATGTAACAACTAGCGTGCCTCGCTGATCCCCGTTGCGGGATTGTGTTCTTAATCAAACGTCAACAAGGTGCATCATGAACGACCAAATCGCCGGTTCCGATCTGATCGATCTGGCAGCCGAAATCGTGTCTGCCTACGTCAGCAACAACTCGGTCCCTTCCGCTGATCTCCCAACTCTCATTGCCGAGGTTCACCGGGCGTTGAGCAGCACGCAGCAAGGGGTCGTCAAGTCTGAGCCGGAACCCTTGAAGCCGGCAGTCAACCCGAAGAAGTCGGTGTTTCCGGATTACATCGTGTGCCTCGAGGACGGCAAGAAGTTCAAGTCGCTGAAGCGGCATCTGCGGACCCACTACGATCTGTCGCCTGAGGAGTATCGGGAGAAGTGGGGCCTTCCCGCCGACTATCCGATGGTGGCGCCGAACTACGCGGCGGCACGCTCGGCCCTTGCCAAGAAGATGGGTCTCGGTCAGCAGCGCCGGAAGCGCACATAGCCCGCTCTTCAGGCCTGTGGGAACAGGCGAAGCCGCGGCTGGCGCCCCTACGGGGGCGCCAGGTCGAGTTCTCGGCCTCTCTTCGCCATGCGACTCTCGGCGGCATAAGCTTGGCTGAGGGCGAGGTGGCGGTTGAGGTCGTAGGTCCAGTGACCCGAGCGTCCGCGGTTTCGTTCCGCGCGTAGCGCTCGGGAGAGCTTGGCGAGGATCGCTTGTCGCGCCGCCGGGCTGTCGTTACGAATCTCATCCGGTCCGATCGGGAGAAGCCTGGCCAGGTGTCGGCTTCTGTCGTAGGTTTCGCTTCCGTCGGCTATCACCCGCACAAGGGATCGCGGCGCCTGCTGTCGTAGCCGCCGCCCGTGCCGGACATCGTTCCATTCGTTGCTCTGACTTGATGTTCTCCTCACTTTCGGCCTCCGCCTGGATGGGGCGCCGATCTTCTTCGCTCCGGGTCCCGCGGGGACAAGTCGGCGGCCTGTCCCCGTTTCGATGACCTGAGGCCTGTCCCCGGATTTCTTGCGGAAAGTTATCCCCGCCGTCACGAACCAAGCTATGATAGGATAAGATTCCTATGAAGATGGAGTGACATTGATGACCGCACTGAATCCGGAAACGTCAGGCACAGTGAGGGGCAGGCGGGGAAACCGCGAGAACGATCGCATGAGCCAGGCGCTGGGGGCCATCGTCGCGTCGGCACTCGGGCTTGGACTCGAGGAACTCAGGTCCGCCCGTCGTGGCACGGCGGACGTCTCGTTCGCCCGCCAGGTCGCGATGTATCTCGCGCATACCCACCTCGGGTTTCCGTTTGTCGTGACGGGCCGCCTGTTCGGGCGCGACCGCACCACCGCGCGTCACGCATGCCGCCAGGTTGAAGACCGGCGGGAGGATCCCAGGGTTGATTGTCTCATCGACTGTCTGGAGCGTGCGCTGGACCTCTCGGTTGACCTCGGCCGGTTCGGTGGGAGCCGTCGTTCCAATGCGGGCTGAAGAGAAGCGGTCCCTGAGCCTCCTGAAGAGGATTGCAGCGCGAGACGACGCCGCCACGGCCGCCGGGGACGGCCTGGTGGACGGCCTCGAACGGCGCGGATTGGTGGAGCGTCAGCAAGGACGGCTCAATGTAACGCCGCTCGGCATCGCCGCGCTCAGGCGACACCTTGCCGGAGCCGACGGATTCCCGGCCCAGCACCAGTCCCGCGTCAGGATGGGTATCGAGGACGGCAATCTCGGCCGGGCGAGCGTTACCGTCAACGAAGACGAGAGCCCGCTCTCACGTTTGCGCCGGACCAAGGGGCGCGACGGACATCCCCTGATCGGGGCGGCAGAGTTCGCCGCCGGCGAGAGGCTGCGCGCCGACTTCACTCGTGGGCAGCTGATGCCGCGGGTGACGGCCAACTGGTCGGCTTCGGTTTCGCTCCGCCGCCGCGGCGATGGCGGGGGAGGGATGGCGGAGATGACGGAGGCGATCGTCGCCGCGCGCCAGCGGGTCGACCGGGCGCTCGTGGCTGCGGGGCCGGATTTCGCAGGATTGCTTCTCGACTTTTGCTGCTTCCTGAAGGGCATCGAGGACATAGAACGGCAGCGTTCGTGGCCTGCGCGTTCGGCGAAGCTGGTGCTACGACTCGCGCTCGCAAGTCTTGCCCGTCACTACGGCCTCATCGAGTCGGCAAGAGGACGGGATGCCGGCGGACGCATCACGCACTGGGGCACCGACAACTACCGCCCCACGATCAAGCCGGACTGAGCACCTGCCGCAGCGCGCTATCCCTTCACGACTCCTTCCGCGAGACCCTTGAAGAAGAGCTTCTGAGCGAAAGCGAAGGCGACGATGCCGGGCGCGACGACGATGACGTAGACGGCGGCCAGCGCCGGCCAGGTCCATTGGCCCAGACCGCCCTGCGCGGCGGCGAGCACCACCGGCATGGTGCGCCGGTCCTGGTCGTTGGTCAGCGTCGAGCAGAGCAGGAACTCGCCCCAGGCGGTGACGAAGTTGACGATGAAGATGACCACCAGGCCGTTCCGTACCATCGGCAGGCCGATCGACCACAGGATCCGCCAGTGGCCGGCGCCGTCCATCTTTGCCGCCTCGATCATCTGATGCGGGATGAGTTGGAACATCGACCGCATGATCAGCACGCTGATCGCGAGGTTGAGGGTGACATAGGGCAGGATCAAGCCGCTGGTCACGTTGATCAGGTTGAGGAAACTCTGGATCTCGTAGATCGAGATGATGGAGACGACGCGGATCGGCAGGTAGAGCGAGACCAGAAGGACGGCAATCATGATGCCCATGCCGCGCGCCCTCATGTGGACGAGGGCGTAGCCCGCGAGCACGGCACAGGCGGTGGTGAGCAGCACCGTCGCGGTGGTGACGTAGATGCTGTTGAAGAGGTTGACCGGCAGCGTGTCGATCTTGTCGAACACGTAGCCGTAATGCGTGAAATCGAACCGGCGCGGCCAGAAGTCGCCGCGCATTGAATCGGGCCGCGACTTCACCGACATGATCAGCACCCAGGCGAGCGGAGCCAGGATGATGATCATGAAGAAGTTGATGACGACGTGGCGGATGACGGGACCGCGGTTGCGTCCGAACCAGCCGCGGGTGTCGCCGACGACCTCGGCCGGCTGAAAGCCGCCGCGGTCGATTGCCTCAACGCTCATGGGCCTAGTCCCTCGACCGGAAGATGCGGAGCAGGATCATCATCACCAACACCATCGCGACGGCGCCGATCATGCCGATCGCGGCGGCGAAGCCCTGGCGCCAGAGCCCGAGCTTGAACGCTTGGTCGTACATGAAGATCGTCCACGTATAGGTGGGCGAGTCGCGATTGAAGCCGCCGAAGATCAGGTACTCGTCGATCACCGCCATCGCCGTGCCGAAACGGAGCACCACGAGGATCATCATGATCGGAGCGAGGCGCGGGAGGATGACGTGCCAGAAAACCTGCCATTCGTTGGCGCCGTCGATCCGGGCTGCCTCGGGAAGGTCCTTCGGGATGGCGGCGAGGCCGGCGAGGAAGAAGATCGTGTGGTAGCCCAGTCCCCACCACACCTCCATGATGGCGATCGCCGGCAGGGTGAGCGGGGTGCCGCCGAGCCACTGCGGCGCGTCGTAGACGGTGAAGATGCCGAGGGTCTCGACGAGGAAGTGGTTAATCGGCCCGACTTGATAGTTGTACATCCACTTCCACAGCACGAAGACCAGCGTGCTCGGTATGACAGCCGGTATGAGCAGGATCACGCGGTAGACGGTGGCGAGGCGGGGTTGGGTGACGCGGTCTATTAGCACTGCCAGCAGGAGCGGGAGGACAATGGTGCCGGGAAGGAACATCAGCGTGAAGAGCGTTGCGCGCCACAGGCTCTTCCACATCAGGGGATCGTTGAGCGCCTCGATGTAGTTGGCAAAGCCTACCCAATCGGCCGGCTCGTTGGAGAGGAACTCGAAATTGGTGAAGCTGATCCAGATCACACGGAAGATCGGATAGACTTGGTAGCCGACGAAGAAAATCAGCGTCGGGAGCAGGAAGACCCAGGGCGAGAATCCCTGACGGATGGTATATCCGCGCCCGTATGCAGCCGCCTGCGCCATAATGACCCCGACTTCTCTCGGCGCGGCGTTGCCGTCCGCCCGGTTTGCACTACCGCCGGTCCTTACCGTGCGACATCCCCGCATCTAGCAAGAGTCGCGCCGTTGAACCGCGACTCCTATTCGGCCGTCGGCAAAGCCGCCGGACAAAAAAGGGGACCGGAGGCGATGCTCCGGTCCCCTGATCTCGCCGACTCTACTTGCCGCGATTGATCTCGGCCTGGACAGCCTCCATCACCTTCTGCATCGCGACCTTGGGATCCGACTCCTCGCCCTTGAGGTAGGTCTCCCAGACCGGCTTGCCGATGACGAACTGCTGGAGCCCGAAGATGTCGTTCTCGATGGCCTTGGCATTGTCGAGCTGGGCGCGAACGAGGCCGACGAAGGCCGGCAGCCAGTCCGGCTTCTCCTGTTCCCACTTCGCATAGATCGACTTGTACGGCGGCAACTGGCCAGGATGGCCGCTGGGTGTGCCGACGATCGAGTCCTTCCAGATCTGCTCGTCATAGTGAGGGCGCGGATATACTCCACGACCTGCTCCTTGTTCTGACCGTACTTGAACAGCGCCGAGCCGGTGGTCCAGAACACCGTCGAGCCGGCGCCATTGGCGAACTTCGGCAGGGGGCCGAGGTGGAGCTGGGTCGGGTCGTCCCAGTTCTGAGCCATGCGGAGCGGGGCGTTGAAGTACTTGTTGTAGTAGCCGACGCGCTGGGCGGCGAAGGCTACCTCGTCCGGGGTACCGTTGACGCCGCCGTCCGTCGCGCCCTCGAGCAGGATGTCGGGGTTGGCGTAGGCCATGATCTTCTTCATCAGGACGAGCGCCTCGACGGCGGCGTCGCTGGTGAAGTCGAAGAGACCGTTCTTGTAGACGTCCGGGCTCATCGAATGGGTGAACGGTACGAGCGAGCGCCAGCCGTGGCTGTCGAAGGTGGCGCCGAACGGAGCAGCGCCCGAATCGACGATCGCCTTGGCGCGTTCGAGGTATATGTCCCAGGTCGCCGGAGCTTCGTCCGGCAGGTTCGCCTGGGCGGTGAAGCCCGAGTGCCAGCCGGTGCCGATCACGTCCAGCAGGAACGGCCAGCCGTACATCTTGCCGTCGATCAGGTTTTCCTGACCGATCGACTCGATGATGTCGTCGCGTACGTCCTTAGGGATGTAGTCGTCCCACGGCTCGATGACGCCGGCGGCGGCCATCGCCGACATTTCGACGAAGGGCGTCTGGCCGACATAGACGTCCCAGGTGCTCCTCTGGTCCTTGGCTTCGGCGACGAAGCGCTCGATGCCGAAGCCCTCGACCGGGGCGATCTGGTAGTTGATGCCGGGGAACTGGCCGTTCACCGTCGGAATTCCGGGGTGAAGGTCCTCGATCCACTGGTAGAAGGTCGGGGTCAGCGGGCGGTCCTGCGCGAAGGCAGGTCCGATGCTGCCGCGGCGAGGGTTGCGACGCCGGCCAGGCCGAGGCCAGCCGCGACGGTCCGCGTGAGGAACTCACGCCGATCGATCGCACCGCGCTTCAGCCGCTCCAGGTTCGCGTCCTGCAGAATGAATTCCTGTTCCTTGCGAATTGTCATGCTCGCCTCCGGATACGTCGCGCTCTTGTGGGTTCCGTTTCAGTGCGACCGGCGGGAATTGTCTTATAATTTTCGTGAGCCCGCAACTTCGACAATTCTTTCGTCGGACCTCAGGCGCGCGACGTGGCGCGCGCGTTGTCGGCGTCAGCCTTGATGCGATCGACCAGGGCGCGAAGCCCATTCGAACGCTGCGTGGTCAGGTGCGAGCGAAGGTCGAGCTGCGAGAACAGCGCCTCGGCGTCGATCGCCTGGATCTCCTCGGGCGTCTTGCCGCCGAAAAGGGCAATGACGATGGCGACAAGGCCCTTCACGATGAGGGCATCGCTGTCGCCGCGGAAGACCAGGCGGAGAGGTCCGTCCGTCGAAGTCTTGTGCGTTGACAGCCAGACCTGGCTTGCGCAGCCACGGACCTTGTTCTCCTCGGTGCGTTCAGCCTCGGGGAGGGGGGGCAGTTCCCGGCCCAGTTCGATGACGTAGCGGTATCGATCCTCCCAGTCTTCGAGGAATTGGAAGTCTGCGATGACTCGGTCGATCGAAACCGGCTGCTCGGGCTTGGCGTCCATGCCGTCATATAGGCGTTAGATGGGCGCGCCGGCAAACGTCCGGTGCTTGAGCCGTTTATAACCCTACGCGGAATCGTCGGGCAGCTCGCCCTCCCACGGCAACACGAGATCGTCGGTGGTGAGCGTGCCCCGTCCGCTTTCTGCATCCCCCGACTCTTCGCCGGGCTCACCGAAGTACTGGTAAATCATTTCGACGCCGTTGCCCGCCTTTTCGGCGAACACATCGATGGCCGCGCTGCCAGTGATGCAGACATCGGGGTTCCGTTTGCAGAAGCCGCCGAGATCGGCGACCGTCGCCTGCGCCGCCATAAGGGCGTTGACGACCGTGACCCTGGGCGCCTCGCCGGATTGGGGATCGGCCGGAATGAGCAGGATGACAATGGTGAGCCAGAAGGCCGATCTCAGAAGAAACATGATGCCGTTCCCCTCAAAATCCTGCGTGCCGGTCAACTCGCGGCTGTTTCGACAGAGGATAATCACCGCCCCTGAACGCTCGGTTCAGCATTTGGCTCAAATTTTATCAAAAGCCACGCTTGCTGAGCAGCACGACAAGACCCCGAAGTTCAGAGTTTCTTAAGCCTAATTTGCCACAATTTCCCCTATAGATGGCCAAAGAGTTTCGACCGTGAGCGCAAGAACCGCAGGGCGTCGAAGACATGGCAATCCCGCCGAAGCGGACGAGTCCGACCGCGAGATGGACGCGAGCGGCATGATGGCGCGTATCGCAGATCGAGTCCTTGAGAATCCCGCCATGGCGGGCGGACTCTTTGTTATGGCGCTGACGGCGGCCGCCGTTATCTCCAACGCGCTGGTTCTCCAGCAATCGCAGCACCCCGGGCCCTGGTTTGCAACGCGCCCTTCGCCGGTGGCGCTCTCGCCCGGATCGGACGTCGTCGTCGTCCCCGACCCTCGGCCGCGTGGAACCCCGCGGGTCGAACCGCCGACGCCCAGAAACCAGCCAGCCGTCACCCCGACGGCCGACGCTGCGATGCCAACAGCACCGCGGGCGCTGATTACCGACCTTCAGCGCGCCTTGAGCGAGCGCGGCTTCTATCGCGGCAAGATCGACGGAATTTCCGGTTCGCGCACACGGGCTGCGATCATGGCCTACGAGACGGCGGAGGGGCTGCCGGTGACAGGGCAACCCAGCGCCAGCGTCCTCGACCACATTGCGACGGCCGCGATCGCTGTTCCGGAACCGGTCGCCACGACATCACCCGCCCCGCCCCCCCCGGGGGCGGAAGTGACAATTTCGGATCTCGTTGCGGCGCCGACTCCGCCTTCGCCTCCGCCGCCTGAAACGGTGGCGGCCGCGGAGACGTCTGTCGACGAGCCGCCTGTGTCGGCCGGGGAAGTCCTCACCTATCCGCCCAGGTCAGCCGAAGCCGTGCCGGCGGCGACAAACGCTTCGATCTCCACGGCGCCAGTCCCGGATGCGGGCGTACAGCGCACCATGTCGGTCCAGAAAGCGCTCAACCTCATCGGGTATGGGCCGGTGCCGGAAGACGGGGTGGCCGGCGAAGCCACCACCGGCGCGATTCGCCGGTTTGAACTCGATCACGGCATGCCGATTACTGGTTCCGCCGGTGACGCGCTGGTCGATCGCCTTGTGGCGATCGGGGCGATGGAGGCCGCCTGAGGCGGCGATGCGGGTCAAGTCCGGTCTCTGGGTGGCTGCCTTCATCCGGCGCTGCTATCGCGAGGGTAGCCCTGCCGTCGTAATGCGCCGGGGGGCCGAGGAGGCGGGCGCGATCTTCGTGGTCGTCGATCGGCTCGACGGCAATAGTGATCTCTATGCGCCCGCGCCACAGGCGGAGTTCTCCGAAGCCGCGCCTTCAGACCGCCTGTTCCAGCGGGTGAAAGAGGGAGTCGCCGGGGACGCGATACGCTTGGCGATCGAGCGTGAAGTGCGCTTCGATCCGGATGTGTGGGTCCTAGCGGTCGAGGACCGAAGCGCGCGATCGTTCCTCGACCTCGTCTAGTTGCGCCTTCACGCCGATCCGTTGGGTCTGGCATGGGGGTGACGAGCAGAGACTACTCCAGCGCTACGGCGCAGTCTGCGGTTTCGAGGGCGGCGCGCGCCTGGGGCAGCATCGTCTCGTCGGCGACGAAAACCCGGATCAGGGCCAAGCCCTCCTCGATCGGCAGTTCGATGACGATCGACGTTTCCAGGGCTTCCGGCGGGTCCTGCCGGAGTTGGGCCATCTGCACCGGTGTGATCACAGTGAGGTCCAGCTGGGCTCGGTCCGCCGACCGGTCGTTGAGGCTATAGGCGTTCCGGCCGCGCCGGTCGAAAATGGCTACCGACCAGAAGTCATCGAGAAGCGTGGCGCTGATCCGTACGGGGCCGTCCTCGAGTGAGAAGCGGCAGACGGAATGGAGCATCCGGGGGTCGAGCGATGCCAGTGGTTCCGCTCCAGCCTCCGCCTGCGGTACGGTGTGGAAAGCGCCCGGACGGCCGAAACGGCGCATCTCGGCCCAGGCGTCATTGGTGGCAAAGTGGGGCACGAGCAACACCGTTGCGATGTGGATGATGCCTGCGAGCATCAATCCACCGGCGACGAAGAGAAGCGTCCGCCTCATCGGCAATCCTCGAGGACAATGCGCGGCATTATCGTATCGGATGCTTCGCCCCCCGTGGTGAGCGGGGTGTCGTAGATGCGGAAAACAAGGCTGAAGGGACCATCCGAGGAAACCGGCATCCAATTCCCCGGCTGGACGCGACTGGAAACGGAGACGACAAAGCTCCCATCCTGTCGACGCAGGATCTCGCGGGAATGGAAGCCGGTGCGGCGTGCGGCGTTTGCCATGAGTCGCCCATTGCGGTCATAGGTTGTCAGGGTCCAGAGGCGCGCAGCCGGGGTCTGGCCGTCGAGGCGATAGGTGCAGTTGCCGGTGAGTGGAATTCCGTTCTGGTCGGTGTTCGCTGTGAACGCTAGTCCCTCGCCGGCGCCTAGGGGCACCTCGCCGGTTCGGGCGAGACGGGCGATGGAGTAGGGGTCCGCGTCGGGACTGCCGGCACCCGGCCACGCCTCCCACGGCCCCACCGATAAGCCCCCGAAGACAAATCCACGATCGACAGCGTACCAGGCGCTCGCGAATCCCAGCGCAGCGGCGATCGCAATAGCGATCGCAATGTCGATCAGGAGGCGCAAGTGCCGGAGGTCCCGATGCCGCTTCGTGAGCGCATGGCGCTACGCTGACACATCGGCAGATGCAAGGCCCGCCTACCGGGTCTGTGTATCGCGGGATGGATCGCCGGCATCGGGCGTGCCTGCGACGGCCAGCGGCGAAGCGGGGCCGAGGTCGGCAAGTGGCTGGAGTCTTGGCGCCGAGCGTAAGAGTTTCTCGATCTGGATGAGCCGGGTGGTGGTCAGAGCAGTGAGGACGCTGGCCGGTGCCGCCGCCCCGGTCTCCGGCGCTTCGGCGGGCACCTCGGCCACGTTCTCGGCGTTGGCCTCCGCGGGAACTTCAGGCTCGACGAAGGGAATCGGCTTGATGTTTATCCCGGTGTGGGCAAACGTCATCAGCTTGTTCCAGATCGTGGCGGGGAGGACGCCGCCGGTCAGGCGTCTCGTCGGTGCGTAACCGTCGTTTCCCATCCACACGGCGGCGGTGTAATTTCCGGTGTAGCCGACGAACCAGGCATCGCGGTAAGCAGACGTCGTTCCGGTCTTGCCCGCGGTTCGGATTCCTTCGAGCTTGGCGCGACGGCCGGTGCCCCATTCAGGCACTTGCGACAGCATGCCGTTCATTGCCGTGACCGTCGTGTCGTCGAGGACCCGTTGCGGCTCAGGCGCATCCTGCCGGCGATCGTAGATCACCTCGCCGGTTGCCGTCATGATCTGGGTGAAGGCGTAGGGCGTCGCCTTGTAGCCGCCATTGGCGAAGACGGAGTAGCCGGCGGCCTGGTCGAGGACAGTCACTTCAGCCGCGCCAAGCGGGAGGGAGGAACTCGACGGCAATTCTGTCGTAAGGCCCATGGCGTGGCCGACTTCAATCACCTTGGCGCGGGTGACGTCATTGGCGAGGCGCACCGGTACGGTGTTGATCGATTTAACCAGCGCAGTGGTCAATGTCACGGCGCCCGAATAGCCACCGGAGTAGTTCCGTGGGCACCAGTTTCCGAGGCAGATCGGGGCGTCCCGCACGACGCTTTCGGGCGTATAGCCCTTCAGCATGATCGCGGCCGCGTAGACATAGACCTTGAAGGAGGAGCCTGGCTGCCGAAGCGCGTCCGTGGCGCGGTTGAACTGGCTCTCGCCGTAATCGCGGCCTCCGACCATGACGCGGACTGCGCCGTCGACGTCCATGGCGACCACTGCCGCCTGCTTGACGCCGTATTGGTCGCCATGTTCTCGCATGACGGTTTCTACCGCTTCCTCTGCTGCTTTCTGCATGCCGAGATCGACGGTGGACCGGACGATCAGGCTGCGGTCGCCGCCGAGGCGAAGCCTTTTCACCTCCTCATACGCCCAGTCCATGAAGTAGTCCGGCGAGCCCGCGGCTCCGGCGCGGTCGATGACATCGGCGGGGTTACGTCTCGCGCCGATCACCTGGCCCTCCGTAAGGAAGCCGGCCTGCACCATGTTGGACAGCACCTCGTTGGCGCGGGCGCGCGCCGCCGGAAGGTTTATGTGCGGAGCGTAGCGGGCCGGGGCCTTGAAGAGGCCGGCGAGCAATGCCGCCTCGGCGAGATTCACGTCCTTCACCGACTTGCCGAAATAGAACTCCGAGGACGCATCCACCCCGAAATTGCCGCCGCCCATGTAGGCGCGGTCGAGATAGAGCTTCAGGATCTCGTCCTTCGACAGGTTCGCCTCGAGCCAGAGGGCGAGAAACGCCTCCTTGATCTTGCGCTCGATCGTCCGTTCGTTCGACAGGAACAGGTTCTTGGCGAGCTGCTGGGACAGCGACGAGCCGCCCTGCACCACGGAATTGGCACGGACGTTCTCGCCGAGCGCACGGAGAGTTCCCATCGGATCTATGCCGAAATGCTGGTAGAAGCGCCGGTCCTCGGTTGCCAGCACCGCCTTGATGAGATGGTCCGGCATCTCGTCGAGGGGCACGGTTTCGTTCCGCTTGACGCCGCGCTTGCCAATTTCGTTGCCGTATCGGTCGAGGAACGTGACGGAGTATTCGCCCACGGCACGCCAGTCGCCGCGGGTCGCTTCCCATGCCGGCAAGGCAAGCATCATCAGCACCACGAGGCCGCCCGTGCCCAGCGTCAGTGCGTCGCCAGCGACCTCTGATACCCCGCGCTTGACGCCGGTGACCCGAAACCTCCGCATGAACAGTGAAAACGCCTCGGCCTGGCCGGAAATGAAACGGCCCAACCGGAACAGGCTCGAATCGACCCACGCGTCGATATCGATCAGTCGGACGGTGCGGCGGCGGCGGCCTTGGTTCTGAAACGGATCGCGCACGGGTTCCCGATCATGTCTTCCAGGAGGAGGGGAGACTGCCGCAAGTCTGTCCCAACCACCAATAATACGCATATGGGCGAAGTTAAGGAAGGCTCGGCGCGTCCCCGCTCGTCCCTGCTCCACAATCGCCGGAGTGGCGGCGCCGGCCGCTCACGGGGAAGCATGGCAGTGCAGTCGAGCGGCGACAGCAACGACTGAACGAAACCAAGGCGACCCTAAGGCAAGGACACCCGCCGAGTGCCGCCGCGAACACCATCACGATGTGGGCGGTGGCCCACGCCGTCGATCCCGACGACAACCACGTCGGCGGATGGCAGGTCGCGCCTATTTGTCATTCGACGCGTTGAGATTCTCGACCGCGATCGCTTCTCCTCCGCCGAGCCCGGCTGCCTGGCGCAGCGAATCAACGATTCGCTCCTGCCATCCCGGACCATCCTTCTGGAAGAACTCGAGCACCTCCTGGTCGATGCGCAGTGTCACCTGTTCCTTGACTCCCGGCAGGCCGCCTTTCTTTCCCGGCGCCAGCGGAGGAGGGGCCGTGGCCTTCCTGAATGCCGCCTCGGCGGCGTCACGCGGGTCGCGGCCCGTACGGCGTCTTGGCGGCTCTGCCATGATCGGAATCCTCTGCTGCCGAGCGAGCTTGGCCTAGCGCCGCCCGCACTGCAATGATCCTTCCCGAGCAGCGCGACGGGTCGATCGGATCGTCGCCGGCAGCCCGACTTCAGCGACGACGATCCCGATTTCGGCCGTGCCTCACCGACTCAGAGCTACCGGCGTATCGCCCGGCCGATGGCGATCAGGATGCACGCACCCACAAGTCCGGCAATGAGGTAGCCCAACCATCCGCTGAACGACACGCCAAGCAGTCCAAAAATGAAGCTGGCGATGGCGGCGCCGACGATACCGAGGATGATGTTGAGGACGATGCCGGTGTCGCTCTTCATCACCATCGAAGCGATCCACCCGGCAAGGCCGCCGACGATAATCGCAGCAATCCACCCGATGCTCTGGTCGTCCATGTTGCCTTCCCTCCCGTTGTGGCGTCTTTCGCCCAACCGCACACTAACCCGGCAGCATCGCCCACGCCATCGAGCGACGCTGCACGCTTGTCGATGGCCCAGGCGCCTGCTCCGGTTGGGCATGGCTTGCATGGCTGCCTTGCCTCAGCACGCTATCGGCGCAGGATGGCTCGCTTGTATTTGCCGTTCCGACGTCTATCTATTTTGTCGGCAATATAAACTGCGAAGTATCAATTGAATCGATACTTCCCATCAGGGAAACCGTCAGATGTCCTTGAGACCTGTCAGCAAGATCATCCAGGCCCAGCCGCATACGGAGGGCGCCGGGGTGAAGCTGCACCGCGCCTTCGGTTTCGGCGAGACCGAGGCCTTCGATCCCTTCCTCCTCTTCGACGACTTCCGCAACGACCGGCCGCAGGACTACCTGGCCGGCTTTCCGTGGCACCCCCATCGCGGGATCGAGACGATCACCTACGTACTGAACGGCACGGTGGAGCACGGCGACAGCCTCGGCAATCGCGGCACGCTTGGCGCCGGCGACGTCCAGTGGATGACGGCAGGGAGCGGCATCCTCCACCAGGAGATGCCGCAGGGCGACGCCAGGGGCCGGATGCACGGCTTCCAGCTCTGGGCCAACCTGCCGCGCGCGCACAAGATGACCGACCCGCGCTACCAGGACATCAAGGCGGCCGAGATCCCCGAGGTGGTCGACGACGACGGGACGATCGTCCGCGTCATCACCGGCGACTTCTGGGGCAAGAAGGGGCCGGTCGAAGGCGTGGCCGCCGATCCGCGGTACCTCGATATCTTCGTGCCGCCTGGCCGGAAGAAGACCTTCAAGGTCGAGAACAACCGACACGCCTTCGCCTACATTTTCGAGGGCTCGGGCAGCTTTCGCGACGCCTCGAAGCCATTCGGCGTCTTGACCGAAAAGGGGACGCCGGACAACGAGTTCTTCGTCCGCGAGACGACGGGCAACCGGTCGCTGGTGCTGTTCGACTCGGGTGACGAGGTGACGGTGCAGGCGGGCGAGGAGGGTATTCGGTTCCTGCTCATCTCGGGCAAGCCGATCGCCGAACCGGTAGCCTGGTACGGCCCCATCGTGATGAACACGCAGGATGAGCTTCAGCAGGCGGTGAGCGAACTCCGGAGCGGGACGTTCATCAAGCATCCGCGCTGATTTCAGCGCGGGGTGTCAGACATACTGGCCGAGCCAGGCCTTGAGCGTGCCGGCGTCCATCGCGCCGGCACGTTGCGCGACGATCTCGCCGTTCCGGAACACGATCAGCGTCGGAATGCTCCGGATCTGGTACTTCGCCGCGAGCGCGGACTCGGCCTCGGTGTCGACCTTGAGGAAGCGCATCCGGGGTTCGAGGTCGGCGGCGACGCGGGCATAGGCGGGCGCCATGGCATGGCAGGGGCCGCACCAGTCCGCCCAGAAATCGGCGACGACGGGGATGTCGTTCCGCTCGATCTGCTTGAGGAAGCCCGCGGTCGATGCGGGGAGCGGCTGGCCGGTGAAGAGCAGCTTGTGGCACTTGCCGCATTTGGCGGTGCGGGCGTCCTTCGCCAGCGGCAGCCGGTTGACGCTGTCGCAATGCGGGCAGACGACGTGACGGACGGCTTCGTTCACCTCGGCCTCCTCTTTGGCTGATGCGCAAGTCGCGCCGCCGGATTATATGGATGGTACAATGCGAGTTGGCGAATCCGCCGGCCTTGACCAGCGTCAAGCGCGGCCCGCCCGTGTCGGGGAAATTCCGGTCCGTGTCGCTGCCCGTGGTCGAAATCGAGTACTGCCGCCAGTGTCGCTGGCTTCTGCGCGCGGCCTGGACGGCGCAGGAACTGCTCACGACCTTCGACGGGGAAATCGATGGCGTGATGCTTCGGCCGGGGACCGGTGGGGTGTTCAATGTCAGCGTCGACGGCGACCTCGTGTGGTCGCGCAAGGACGCGGGCCGGCATGCGGAAATCACCGAACTGAAACAACTGGTCAGGGACAGGGTGGCACCGGAGCGGAGCCTTGGGCATTCGGACAAGAGGCGGGCGGCCGGTGAAGCGGCGGGCGGCTGAGACGGACGAGGACGCGCCGTTCTGGCGTCGACTGACGCTCGAGGAGATGTCGGCGGCGGAGTGGGAGTCGCTCTGCGACGGCTGCGGCCGCTGCTGCCTGAACAAGCTCGAGTACTGGGACACCGGGATCATCGCCTGGACCGATGTCGCCTGCCGGCTGTTCGAAGACTCGACCTGCCGCTGCAGCGACTATCCCCACCGCTCGGAGCGCATCCCCGATTGCGAGACGCTGACGCCGGAGAAGGTGCGGACCCTCACCTGGCTGCCGCCGACCTGCGC
>JALHRF010000036.1 GCA_022841545.1 Bauldia sp.
GCCGGCCCGGCTTCGGCGAGGAGGGCGAGGATGGCCAGGGCCGAATCGACGGCGCGTTCGCGGACGACGCTGCCGACCGGCCTCGCGGTGGCCGCGCTGCCGCCGAGGGCGAGGTGGAAGCGGGCGTCGTCCGTCGCGACGAGGCGGAGGTCGGCATCGATGCCGTCGAGGTGAACGCTGCCGCCGCCGTCGACGATCACCGACGTCTTCGGCGCCAGCCGGGGACCGGTTCGAACGCCGGCAATCGCCGCACGGAGCGCGGCGACCAGGGGCCGAACGTCGACTGCTTCGCCCGGATCGCGCCCGGCGAGCGGCGGCGCGAGAATCGCCGGCGACGCGTCGTCGATGCCGGCCTCCGCCAGCGCGGCGGCGAAGGACGCGATGGTTGCGGCCGACAGGCCCCGGACCTGGAACGAGCCACGGGCGGTGATCTCGACAATGCCATTGCCGAATACCCGCGCAGCGTCGCAGAGCGCGTGGAGCGCATCGGGCGACAGCGGGCCTGCCGGCGGCAGACGCGCAAGCAGCCCGTCGCCCGTTTCCATGGGAGCGGCGATGGTCGGGCAGGCGTTGCGGGGCGCGCGGGATGTCATTGCGCGACTGATACCAGATCGCCGGGGCGGGTGCTGGTCCATCGTGTAGGCCTACCCCTTCGCTCTCTCCGCCGCGTCGCTCGCCGCGTCGAGCGCAGCGGCAATCGCAATGAGGTCGACCTCGCGGCGGGCCACGTCCTCGACCGTCATCCGCGCGACGATGTCGGCGACCGAGCCCTCCTCCTCCGCGCTCTTCCGGCCGAAGCCGAACAGGCCGCCCTTTGGCTTCGCCTCGACCGCCTCGCCGCGGGTCATCTCGGCGATGATCTTGCCGAGCGCGTAGACGTCCTCGCGACCGAGAAACCGTTCCTCGCCGCGCCCTTCCTTCTGCTCGCGCGGCGCATAGGATTCCGTCGCGAGCCCGGCCGCCGTGTCGACCATGCCCTTCAGGCGCGCGAGGCCGAGGTCGATCAGCACCGGCTGGCGGCCGTGGCGGAGGATGATGTTGTCAGGCTTGAGGTCGCGGTGCGCGATGCCGCCCTCATGCAGCTTGGCGACGGCGCGGGAGACGGTGGCGGCGACCGCAAGGCGGCGGCCGAGGGTGAGCGAGCCGTCGGCAAGCGCCATGCGCAGCGTCGGGCCGTCGATGAAGTCCTGGACCAGCGTGATCTCGCCGGCCTCGTCGATATGGAGATAGCGGGTGCGCGCCACGAAGCGGCTCGAATGCCGGGCCGCGGCCTGGACCTCGTTCCGCACCGTGTTCATGGCGATCTTCATCACCTCCGGCGTCGCATCGGCACGGCGCTTGAGCTTCTTGATCGCCACCTCGGCGCCGGTGGCGAGGTCGATCGCGCGGCTCACCGCGCCGAAGCCCCCGGCGCCGAGCGAACCGAGAATCAGGAAGCGCGCGCCCTCCGTGTCCCGCGCCCCGACGCGGTCGCCCGGTGCAAGCTCGGCGATCATCTCGTCCTGCCAGAAGGCGAGTGCTGCGGCACGCACCGCATCGGCCATCGCCGGCAATTGCCGCGCCTCGGCGCGCTGCAACGCCTCGATCACGCACTTCTCCGCCTTGTCGCGCTGGCCGAGTTCGGCAAGCGTCCCGGCGAGCACGATCCTGGCATCGAACTCGTGGCGCGGCAGGTCGTCATCGACGAAGCGCTCGAGCGCATTCTCGAGCGCATCCACCGCGTCCTCCGGGTCGGACTTCCGGATGAGGTACCCCTCGACCAGGTTCTTCTCGTTGACCTCGTAGCTGAGCGGATCGCTGGCCATGAAGGTTTGCGCGTCGGCAAGCGCGGCCGCCGCCTCCGCACCGCGACCCGTCGCCCCTAGGCTGCGCGCCTTGATCAGGCGAAGCACGAAATTGTCGCGGCGGAACTCGGCAGGGGTCGCGGCGATCACGGCGTCGATGCCGTCGAGTGCACCGTCGAAATCGGCGAGGCCGATCATCGCCTCGCGCCGGTTGAGCGGGACCCGCGAGCGTTCGCGTTTCGAGAGATGCTCGACGAGCCCCCGGTCTTCATCGAGCAGACGGTCGAAGACGCGGAGCGCCGCCTCGTAGCGCCCGGTCTCGAGGTTGAGCCGGCCGTACTCGGCGATCGAGGCGGCGATGTCGGCGCGGTTGCCCGTAGCGTCCGCCTCGACCAGCGAGCGGAGCAGTTCCAGCGCCGCCGACGTCGTCTCGCCGCGCCAGACATGGATGCGGGCGATCTCGCGCGATATCCCGGACAACAGGACGGCGGCGTCCTCCTCCTCGGCCCTGTCGCGGGCCTTCTGCAATTCGAGCCGCGCCGCACCGGGCAGGCCGGTGCGGTTGAGCACGATGCCACGCGCCGCCGCATAGCGCACGCCGGTCTCGCCGGGCACGGCGGCAAGGTCGGCATTGTCCTCCATGAAGCGCATCAGGCCATGCGGTTCCTCGACCGCCGCGATCCGCCGCTCGATCTCCGCAAGCCTTTCCTCAGCCGTCCCTGCCATCTCAGAATCGCTCCGTTTCGCCCCGACATGCTACCTGTGCGCCAACGCTGCCGACAGATGGTCAGGGCCTGACTATGGCCTTCGCCTCGACCACCGCGAGGCGGCCCATTTCGGGCGACAGGGGCAGATCGAGCCGGCCTTCGCCGGCGGTGTCGATCGCCTGGAGCATCTCCGCCATCCGGGCGCGCGAAAACCGAAGCGTCTCCTCGCGGATCGGCAGGCGCTGGCCCTCGATCGGACTGATGGTCGGGTTGGTGTTGATCTCGAAGATCACTTCACGGCCTTCGTGGGTCGCATGGTCGCAGCGGCCGTATTCGATCTCCGCCATCTCGAAGGCAGGACGGACCGCCTCGGCCAGCGCGTTCGCGCGGACCGCGTCGTTTTCAGCCTGGAACATCGCTTCGGTGGCAAGGCCCTTGGTGCCATTGGCCACGCGCCAGTGATTCTCCAGCGCAAACGAATCGACGGACAGACCATCGCCGATCCGGAACGTTCCCGTCCGCTGCCAGACGCCGGGCGCGATCGGCGTGGCGGTGAATTCGACGACGAGGAGATGCCGGAGCGCCCATCCCTGACGCGTGAGGAGCCGGAGCTTTCGATCGAGCGCCTTCTGGTCGGGCAGGAGGTCGAGGAACACCCGCTGATGCTCGGCTTCGGAGCGGATGAACACCGGGAACTTCTTCGGCCGCGGGCGGAGATCCGCCGCATAGACGTTGAACGGGTTGATCTTCCGCCGAAACAGCTTCCGCAGCAGTTCGCGGCGGAGCATGACCCGTGCGGGGTCGTTCAGGCACCGCATGCCGGCCTTCCGGAGCGACCGGTACCGTTCGGCGGCCAGCCGGGCCTCCCATGGGGCAAGCCGCTCGATGTCGCAGAAAACATAGGTCGCAACCGGCAGGTCCGTCGCAAGGAACATGTCCTCGTAGGTCATCGTCCGGCATTCGGGTAGAGCCGGAAACGCCCTCTCGACCAGCAGCTTGACGCCGAATTCGTGGCCGCGCGTGGTGAGGAACAGGATCATGGCGGCAGGGCTCGGCTGGCTTCGCGGAGGGGTTTTCTTCTCGGCGGCTGACCCTGTATAATCATGGACGTCGTCGGCGCAAATCATGCTGGTCTGACGGCCGGATCGACGCTTTGACGAAACCATGCCGAGCGGGGAAAGACCGTCATGAAGAAAATTGAGATTCGTCGGGCCAAGGACGCGCTCCTGGAAAAGACCATCCTCGGCTACCGCAAGTCGGCGGACGGTTCCGAGCGGACGAGCGGCGCCAAGGTCGGCATCGACAAGTCCCGGGAGCCCGCCCGTCTGGTGAAGGCAACCGATGCCAACAAGGTCGGTCTTCCCAAGATCAGGGCCTGACACGGCTCTGTGATGCGCGCGGCTTGAGGTGACCAGGCCGCTTGCCGATCCCGGACCGTTTCTCCCGGACCATGAGCGGGGAGACGTCTGGATGAGCATGTCCGCCGCCGCCTTTACGAGAGCCTGCTCGGCGTCGCCGATGCCCTGGCCGAGGCAGGCGTGGACGCGGGACCGCTCCACCGCGCTGCCGTAGCCGTGCCGGACGGGCGGGTGTCTCCCCTTCTCTTCGCCCTGCATACCGGCCTGATCGAGGCGATTTTCGACGAGGATGCCGACGCGGCCGGGCTGTTTCTCGCAGGGCTCGACCGGCCGGACGGCTTCGCCGCTGGCGACGGCATCGATTTCGTCACCACCGACGATGCGGTACTGGGCGTCACCGGCGCAGGACGTCTCTATGCCGGCCTCGCCATCGACGACGCCGAGGCCGGCGTCGCCCTTGCGCCCCTCGCTCCGGACGAACTCGCCGCGGCCTCGGCCCGCGTCGGCGCCGCGCTTGACCTCATCGCCGACGCCGCCCCGGAACTGGCGGCGGAGATCGCCGCGATCGTGCGCCAGATCGTGCTGGTTGGCGCTGCCCCCGGCAGCGAACGCGATTTCGGCGGCGCTTCCAGCTTCCACCTTTGGGGCGCTGTCTTTCTCAATGCCCATCGTCATCACGGACGCGTCGCCATGGCCGAAGGTCTGGTGCACGAGGCCGCCCACCTCCTCCTCTTCGGCGAGGCGGGGGGCGAGCAGGTCGTCGAGAATGACGACGACGAACGGTATGTCTCGCCGCTCCGCGATGATCCCCGGCCACTCGACGGCATCGCGCATGCTACCTTCGTGCTGGCGCGCATGGCCTACTGCACCGAACGAATGCTGGCCTCGGGCAAACTGACCCCGGCCGAGACGGCGGAAGCCGCGGCCAGCCTCGGCCATGTCCGCAGCGACTATCGCGACGGGGCCGGGGTGATCGAGCGTCATGCCCGGCTGACCGCCGCGGGCGACCGTATGCTCGGCGCCGCGGCCACCTATATGTCGCGCTGGACCTGACGCCGAACCGAGCATCGCCTGCCATGCATGCCTTCCGGACCGCCATCGCCATCGCCTTCGCCGCCATCGCCTCGCCGGTCCTCGCCTGGGAGAGGCCCGAGGAGGCCGCCGGCGCCTGGCGGATCGCGCCGCCTGGAGCGGCGGCCGACGCGACCTGCGAAATCGAGCTGCTGGCTCCCATCGCCTACGAATTCGAAGGTGTCTGGTATGTCGCCCGGCCGCTCCACTACGAGGACAATCGGGCCGCGTGCCGAGGCCTCGGGGTGGCGGACCTGGTCGCCTGGAGCGGCGTCGCCGGCCAGTCGATCTGGCTGCTCGCCGAGGGCGAAGCGGGGTTCATGGAATTCACGACCGGCGAGGGCGGCTGGCGGTTGGCCAAATCGGGTCACGACACCCGTCCGGAGCTTGTCCTGACGAGGGCAGGCGATGGCGATTAGGACGCATTGAGCGAGGACCACCACCATGTGCCGCAACATCCGACCGCTGTTCAATTTCGAGCCGCCGGCGACCGAGGACGAGATCCGCGCCGCCTCGCTCCAATTCGTCCGGAAGATCAGCGGCTTCACCCGCCCGTCGAAAGTCAACGAAGAGGCCTTCAACCTGGCGATAGAGGAAGTAGCCGACACTGCGCGCCGGCTGATCACGTCGCTCGAGACCGTGGCGCCGCCGAAGAATCGCGAGGAGGAGGCCGAGAAGGCCCGCGCGCGCTCGGCCGACCGCTATGCCCGGGTCTGAGCTCAACGCCCGGGCATGCGGTCGGACCGCCTTCGCGTACACGACGCGCGAGGCCTCATCAGGTCCGTGCATTCCCTCAGGCGGGGTTGACGACGGCCCGCTTCCGGGCCCTCTTGTCCACGCTTCAGAAAGAGGGAGGTAGGCATGTCGACCGTTGACAAGACCAGGTCGCCCTTGCTGATTGCCGCGACGTTCTTCGCGGCGACGTCGATCCTCCCGTTGCAGGCGGCCGACGACCGGGCCGCACGTATCACGGCGATCGCCGAGGAAGCGATGGCGAAGCACGGGCTCCGGGCGATCATCGTCCGGGTCATGATCGACGGGAAGGTCATCATCACCCTCGCCCGCGGCGAATCGATGACCGGCGTCCCCGCCACGCCGGAGATGCATTTCCGCAATGGCGCGGTGGCGTTCGCCTATGTCGCGACGGTGGCCCTTCAGCTTGCCGAGGAGAGGCGCCTCGGCCTCGACGACGCGCTCGCCAACTACCTTCCCGACCTGCCGCATGCCGACGAGATCACGCTCCGCATGCTCCTCAACATGACGTCCGGCTATCCGGACTACGTGCGGGACGACGCGTTCATCACCGCGTTCTACGCCAATCCCTTCCGTCACTGGACGCCGGAGGAACTGATCGACATCGGCCTGTCCAGGCCACACATGTTCGAACCGGGAACCAACTGGGGCTATTCCCATACCGGGTATGTCATCATGGGCCGCGTCATCGAGAAGGTGACCGGCAAGCCGCTCGGCGAAGTCATGGCGGAGCGCATTTTCGAGCCCCTTGGCCTCCGCAATACGATGGCGACGGTGACCGCCGAAATCCCGCCGCCGGTGCTGCATGCCTTCACCTCCGAACGCCGCCCCACGTTCGGCATCGCCCCGGGCGTCCGCTTCTACGAGGAATCGACCTTCTGGAACCCGTCCTGGACGACCGCGCCCGGCGCCGTCCAGACCAGCAACATCTACGACCTCGTGACCACTGCCTGGGCGGTCGGAACCGGGACGCTCCTTTCGCCCGAGTCGCACGAGGCAATGGTCGGGCCGGCCCTCGTCGATTTCGGCAAGCCAACGGCCGAGTGTCCGACCTGCCGGACGCTCACCGAGTCCTTCCATTACGGACTCGGCGTGTTCCTGTTCGGACCTTGGATCGGGCAATCCCCGCTGTTCGGCGGCTACGCCGCGACCGAGGGGTACCTGCCGGCGAAGGAGATCGCGATCGCCGTCGCCGTCACCTTCTCCGAAGCGGGCTTCGACGAGACCGGCGACTATCGCGGCAACGCCAGCACCGACGTCTTCCGCGAGATCGCCGAGTATCTCGCGCCCGAGGAAACACCCTGACCGCGGCTACCAGCCGCCGCCGCCGCCACCGCCACCGCCGCCGCCCGAACCACCGCCGCCGCCACCGCCGCCAAATCCGGACGAGGACGATTTCGGCGCCGGCACCGAGCTCTGGAACGAGCCCGCGGCGGCGCTCACCGCGGACGCCATCGAACTGCCGAAGCTGCCGCCGCTCCAGCCCCGCGAGCCGTGCCAGCCGGGCCGGTAGCCGCGCTCGAAATCCTCGGTCGGATTGGCGCGGGCAAACGCCGCCTGGAACGCTTCCGACCACGGCTTCTCGGCATTGAGCGCAACGGCATAGGGAAGGAGCCGCTCGAACTGCTCGGTGGTGAGGTCCGGCGCGCCGGCAAGGTTCATGCGGTCGGTCTCGGCGGTGCGGATATAGAGCTCCAGCCCGTCGATCTGGTCCATGATCGGCCGCCCCGCCGCCGTCGGCGCGCGGAGCAGATAGAGGAACACGCCGTTGAGGAGCGCGAATCCGCCGACCAGCACGAAGGGGAAGCTGTTGTTGAGGAAGCCCCAGACCGCACTCTGCGCGAAGCTGTCCGGCAGCGACTGAAGGCCCGAGGTGAAGGTGGAGAACAGGGTCACCGCGATATAGCCCAGGACGACGACCTGCAGCGCGATGAAGATGACCGATTTCCCGCCGCGACTGCCGAACAGCGTGCGAATGATCGGGACGACGAAGACGCCCAGAAAGAAGCCGACGAAGCCGCAGGCGAAGAGGACGAAGATCTCGCCCTCGTCGAGACCGCCGAAGATGAGCACGGCCGCGAAGGCGACGATGGTGAGCCCGACGCCGACGGCGAGCGTGCCGAGGTTGCGCTTAAAGAAGCGGTTGCGGTTCTCCGTCTCGATCCGCTCCTTGAAGGTCGAGAAGGTCGAGGCGAGGCTGGCGCCGTTTTTCTTGTCGATGATCACCTTGCCGTTCCGCCGCACCACCCAGTCGAAGATCACCTTCTCGCCCGAGGGCAGCCTGTCGTCGCCGCTCGGCTCGGGCTTTTCGGTCCGCGTCAGCACGATGTTGGCGCCGGAATCGTTGAAGACGATCAGCCCCTTGGTCGCCAGGGACAGGGTCGCGGCGGTGAAATTCCGCCAGCCGCTTTCGCTCCAGCCCCAGTTGTCGATATAGCCGGCGAGCGCCGGGGAAATGCCCTTGGGCGGATGGAACAGCGGGATAATCGTGCCCGGGGGCGGATCGCGACCGACCGCATTCCAGGCGACGAGGTAGAAGCCGAGCACGCCGAGGAAGCCGAGGCCGCCGATGGCGATGCGCTTGTTGTCGATGAACCAGTACCGGAACGCCTCCGTGCCGGTCGGTGGCGCCACCAGCCCCGCCGGAATCTCGAGGACGACGGAGAACCCCTCGCCCGGCCCGAGCGTGCGGGTGGTCGAGACCTCAAGCGTATTGTCGCCGAGGATCTCGCCCTCGTAGTCGCCCCCGCGCTCGCCGAAGAAGCCGGTATAGGCGATCCACCGCACCGGCGCCCGGCCGTCGGGCAGCGCGATCCGCGACGTCGCGGCGAGGATCGGAAACGACCAGTCGTTGCCGGTCACGTTCCAGTAGAGCTCGGTGTGCTCGGGGAGGAAGCGGACCTGCCGCCCGGTGGTGTATTTGAGCTGGTAGGTATACTCGCCGGGCGAGAGAAAGGTGTTCGCGTCCCCCATGTAGATGCGGATGCCGTCGCGGTTGGCATTGGTATGGTAAGCCTCCGGCATGCCGTCGCGACGGACCGCGACCACGTCGAAGGTGACACGATGGATCGCACCGTCGTCGCCCTCGAAGGTGAGCGGGAAGTCGCGGTAGATGCCGCGCCGGATTTCCGCGCCCTCGGCCTTGACCCTGATCGTCTCCGTCACATCGAGCACGCCGTCGCTCCGCACCACGACGGCCGAATCGAAGGACAGGATCTGCTCGGCGGCGCCGGCCGACCCGGCAAACGCGACGAAGACAAGGGCGGCGAACGCGAACCGGGCGAAGAGCGCCATGGCGATCATCCCCTGAATGTGACTTGCGGGACGGCGCGGTCGCCCTCCCCGATCTCGAAATAGTCCCGGAGCCGGAAGCCGAAGAGTTGGGCGACGAAGTTGCTCGGGAACGATTCGATCATGATGTTGAGGTTGCGGACTGCCCCGTTGTAGTAGCGCCGCGCCATCTGGATCTCGTCCTCGACGGTGGACAGCTCGGCCTGCAGTTTGCCGAAATTCTCGCTCGCCTTGAGGTCGGGATAGGCCTCGGCCAGCGCGATCAGCTTGCCGACCGAGGCCGACAGCTTGCTCTCCGCCGCGCCGCGCGCGGCGACGTCGTCCTCGCGGATGCGGGCCGCCTCTCCTCGCAGCCGCGTCACCTCGTCGAACAGCGTCCGCTCGTGGCTGGCATAGCCCTTGACGGTATCGACGAGGTTGGGGATCAGGTCGGCGCGGCGCTTGAGCTGGACGTCGATGCCGCTCCAGCCCTCGTTCGCCATCTGCTGGGTACGGACCAGCCGGTTGTAGAGCACCACGCCGACGACGACCACCAGCGCGGCAACCGCGAGCACGATCCAGGCGACCATTCCACTCCCTCCGCCGTTTCCGCCCTTATCGCCGAGTCTTCAGCAACGGGGAAGCTGGTCGGCATATTGGTTGCATTTGATGACGGCAAGGCTAGCCTCCCCCGACCCCGATGGAGGCGATCAAGGTGCGTTACCTGAAGCTGATCCTGACCGCAGCGACACTCGTCACATCGCTCGCCAGCGTAGCGCCGACAGTTGCGCAGGAACCCACCGGCACTTTCGCGCTGATCTCCGACATCCATTTCGATCCCTTCAACCCCGCGGGCATCGCCAAGACCCTCGCCGCCACCGACGCCGACGACTGGATGGCCCGATTCGCGGCGCTGCCGGCGGGGCCGGCGTCGCAATACGGCAAGGACACCAATCACGTGCTTCTCGCCTCGGCCCTGGCCGCGGTCGCGGAGCACGCAGCCGATGCCGACTTCGCCATCGTCGGCGGCGATCTCCTCTCCCATGGCTTCGAGGACGACACCGCAAAGGCCCTCGGCGTCCCGCTCGGTTCCGCCGCGCAGCAGGCCTTCGCCCAGCGCACGACGATCTTCGTCGCCGAGGCGCTCGGCGCGGCGCTGGCCGGCAGGCCCGTCATCGTCGCGCTCGGCAACAACGATTCCGACTGCGGCGACTACGAGATCGAGCCGGGCGGCGACTACCTCGCCGCGACCCGGGAGACGGTGCGGAAGCTGGTCGGCGCCGATCTCGTTGCGCCCGATTTCGACGCGACCTATGCCGCCGGCGGCTACTACGCCGCGCGCCACCCGACGGTCGCCGACACCCTCATCCTCGTCATCAACGACGTGCTGTGGTCGCAGCGCTACCAGAATGCCTGCGGCAAGGACGGGCTCGCCGGCGGCGCGGCGCAGATGGCGTGGCTGACGGCGGCGCTCGCCGCGCAGAAGGCGGCGGGCGGCAGGGTGTGGATGGTCCACCACATCCCGTGGGGGATCGACCCGTATTCCACCGAGCACGCGAAGGCCGATACCTGCCCGGCGAAGGTCGTCCCGTTCATGCAGGAGGCGTTCGCCCCCGGGTTCCTGGACCTGATCCGCGCGTACGCCGACATCATCGACACGAGCGTCTCCGGCCACGTCCATTTCGACGACTACCGCCTCCTCCTCGGCGACGCCGGCCAACCGATCGCGATCGACAAGGTGGCGCCGGCGATCAGCCCGATCTTCGGCCAGAACCCCGGCTTCCAGATCTTCACCTATGATGTCGCGACGGGCGAGCCGACGGACTTCACCACCATTGCTCTCGCCAATCTCCCCGACCTCTCGCCCGTCAATGCCGACTGGCGCGAGGAATACGTCTTCTCTCAAGCCTACGGCCTCCCCGGCTATTCCGTCGAGTCGGTCGCCGCCCTTTGGAACGGCCTCGGCCAGGGCGGGAGGATCCGGGACGCCTATCTGGGCCTTTACAATCTCGGCCACGGCACGCTCGCCGAGAGCGACCTCAAGGCCTATTCCTGCGCCATCGCCTTCCTCGACTCCCTCGCCTATTCCGCCTGCTACTGCGGCGAATAGGCCGCCACGCTGGCGAGACAATTGCATGTAAGGTTGAGGAGGCGAGTCGCGCCGACCACGGAGGACGCACCCATGTCCGGCCTCATCATCACCGTCGCCCAGCAGAAGGGCGGCTCCGGCAAGACCACCGTCGCCGCGCATCTCGCCGTGGCCTTCGCGCTTGCCGGCAAGTCGGTCGGGATCCTCGATGTCGATCCGCAGGGCAGCCTCGGCGAATGGTTCGAGCGGCGCGAGGCGACGCTCGGCGAGGACGATGTCGGCCTCGTCTTCCGCACCGCCTCCGGCTGGGGCGCCCGGCGCGAGGCGAAACAGCTTGCCCGCGACCACGACATCGTCGTGGTCGACACGCCCCCCAAGTCGGACCTCGAGATCCGGCCCGCGATCGAGATGGCCGACCTCGTCGCGGTCCCGGTCCAGCCGACGCCGGTCGACCTCTGGGCGACCGCGCCGACGCTGGCGATGGCCGCCAAGGAAGGCACGGCGTCGCTCATCGTCATCAACCGCGCCCTCAGTCGCGCCCTTCTCACCGCCGAGATGGTCACGGCCGCGGGCGAATTGGGCCACGCCGTCGCACAAACCCATCTCGGCAACCGTGTCGCCTATCCGCAGAGCATGGGCGAGGGCCGGACGGTGCTCGAGACGGCGCCGGGCGGACTCGCGGCAGAGGAGGTCGAGGCGCTGGCGCGCGAGATCCTGAAGCAGGCCGGAAGGCGGTAGGCCTTCGTCAACCAGCCGCCGGCGCCCGGCGCATTGCGCTGTTCCCTTTCCAGGCCTGCCCCTATGATCGCATCCGGCAACCCGAACGCGACGAGGCATCCATGAAGGCGATCCGGACCGGACTTCTTGCCGTGACCCTGGCGGTCGGGGCAATCGCGCCGGCTTTCGCCGACGAGGCCGCCGACATCGCCGCGATCGAGGCGCAGAGGACGGCGCTCGGCCAGATCTATGCGAGCGGCGACGCCGAGGCGATCCGCGGTCTGATGACCCCGGACCAGCGTTCGGTGACCTTCGTCTATGACGGGCCGCAGACCGTCGACGAGCAGGTCGCGACGCTCAAGGACCTCAAGGTCGAGGTCTACGACGCCATTCCGCCGACGGTGGACATGCTCGGGCCGGACGCGGCGCTCGTCACCTATGAGCAGAGCTATCGCGGCACCTACAAGGGCAACCCGCTGCCGGGGCGCGTCTTCGTCGGCGAGGTCTGGGTCAGGGTCGACGGCAAGTGGCTCCAGAAGTTCTACCAGGAGACCGTCATGGAGGAGGAAGAGTAGCCGCGGCCGCCTCCGTCATGCCGGCGGAATCGACTGCGGGAACCGGAATACGTTGTCCGGATCGACGGCGCGCTTGATCCGCCGGAGCCGCGGCAGGTTGGCCCCGTAATAGTCCTCCGCCCAGTTGTCGAGCGCCGGGTCGGTGAAGTTCTGGTAGGCGCCGCCGCGCGCGAAGCGCCCCAGGTCGGCGTAGAACCCCTCCTGCCAGGCAAGCGCCCGTTCGGCCCTGGCGTCGTCGTCGTTCTCGGCCCAGGATGCCGCGACCACCGCAAGCCAGCGGCTGTCGCGGTGCACGAAGGCGGTCGCATCCGCCGCCACCTCGTTGATCCTTCCACCGGTCTGGAACAGGACGAGGTCGCCGCTTTCGCCCGTGCCCGGCCAGCGCCGCATCCAGTCGAGGGCGAAGCCGGCGAAATCCTCACCGAGCGGGTCGGTGACGAAGCGCGACCGCTCCTGGAAGAAGAACGGACCGTCGGTATCGAGGAGCACCGACTCGGCGGCCCAGTAGTCGACGGTCAGGATCTCGTTGTGCCCCGGCGCGCCGAGGCTGAGCACCGGATCGAGGATCGCCTCCATCTCGGCGCGACTGCCGGCGATCTGGCCGATGAGCTTGAGGCTGCCCCCCGGCCGCTCGGGATCGGTATCGAGAGAGACGCGGCTGCCGAGCGTCGCCGGCGCCGCGTCGAGGGCGGCGATCAGCGTCGCGATCAGTCGCTCGCTCGCGTCCGGCCAATGCAGCCAGAAATAGGTTCGCGAATCGGCCGGGAAGGTGCGGACGCGGAAACCCGTGTTGATGCCGAAATTGCCACCCCCGCCGCCGCGGCAGGCCCAGAACAGGTCGCCGTTCTCCGTATCGCTGGCCGACACGATCGATCCGTCGGCCATCACGACCTCGGTCGAGACGAGATGGTCGGAGGCGATCCCGAAGAGCCGCATGTTGAAGCCGATGCCGCCGCCGAGCAGGAAGCCGGCCGCCCTCACCGTCGGACAGCGGCCGTGGGTTATGGTCACGCCGGCTTCCTCGAGCGCTCCATAGACTTCCGAGTTGCGCACGCCGCCGCCGATGTCGACGACGCCGGTCGACGCATCGAAGGAAGCCGAGTCGAGATCGTCGAGCGAGATCATCAGCCCGGTGGTCGTCGAGTAGCCGGCGTAGGAATGGCCGCCGGACCGCGCAACGAGCGGCACGTCATTTTCCCGGGCTCACAGGATTGCAGCGGAGACGTCCTCGGCGTCGCGGCAGACCGCGATCCCTGCCGGAAGCACATTCGCGTAGCGCAGGTTGAACGGCAGGGCCGCCACCTTGAAGCCCCCCTCGCCTGGACGGAGCAGCCGTCCTCGCAGCTGATCGGCAAGACCGCGCCAGGCAATGTCGGTCGCGCCCCCCGCCAGCGCGGGGCGGAGCGACGGTGCCGCCACGCCGAAGGCGAAGGCAGAGGCGCCGGCGATGAAGCCGCGGCGCGAAAGCGGCGCGACGGTGCGGAATCCGGACATCGATCTTCCCCCTCGGTCGGTAGCGCGTCCAAGAATACGACGTCGGGGCGGCTCTCACTCCCGTGATCATTCACATGAGTCTGTGTTATCGTAGGCTGCGACTTGAAGGGAGTGGCTCCTTTGGCTGACACCGCAAGACGCGGGATCGACCGCCGTGCGCTGCTCCGGATGGCGGCGGTCGCCGGCGTCGCGGTCGCGATCAGGCCGTTCGACGCCTTCGCCCAGGCCTTCTCGGGCAGCGCCGGCGCACAGCCGATCGGCGGTCCGGCATGGCAATCCGCGCCGGGGATCGCGAAACAGCGGATCGAAGGCTTCGCCAAGGCTTCCGGCGCCAAGATCTATGCCGCCGATTTCCGCGCATCGGACATCCCCGGCTGGCCGGGGACCACCGGCCACGCCCTCCTCGTCAAGACCACCGACGCGACCCACGTCTTCGACGGCATCGACCTCGACCTGCTGACGCCGGAGTTCCGGCCCGACCGGGTCGTGCTCGCCGCGGACCTTGCAGCGGCGAAGATCACGGTGCCGGGCTTCTACACCGGCGACCTCCTCGTCCCCGCCGGCAAGACGCCGCTCTATCTCGGCCAGCCCGTCGCGCTCCTGATCTGGGACGATTTTGCCCGCTTCTCCATCGGCCGCAGCGTCATCGCGGCGCAGGCGGGCTTCGTCAGGATGGGCGCCGAGACCGGCGCGATCGCGCAGGACCCTTACGGCGCCTACCACTTTGTCCGCGTCGCCGGCCCGACGCCGGACAGCGACGACGTCTATTCCGCGCTGAAGGCGGGCTGGGCGCAGCCGATCCGCTACGTCAAGCACCAGCCGGAATGGGCGGCGCCGTCGCCGACCGCCTCGGTCGATGCCGAAGCAAGCTTCCATGGCGACCGGATCCGGGCCGAGATAGCCGGCGCAGGCGACGACACGCTGGTCCTCGACCGCAGCTTCCAGACCCAGTCGGTCGACCAGGTCTTCCTCGAGCCGGAGAGCGCGCTTGCCTTTTTCGACGCGGCCGCCGGGCGGCTCGAATTCGTGGTGGGCGTCCAGAGCCCCACCTGGATCGCGACGAACATCGCATCCCTCGTCGCCCGCACTGCGCCCGGCTATGTGGTGAAGGACATCGTCGCCAACTGCGCCTATGTGGGCGGCGGCTTCGGCGGGCGGGACTTCTCGATCTTCCCGCTCTATGCGGCGATCGCCGCGCTGTTCTCGCCCGGCAAGCCCGTCCGGCTCGCCAACCTCCGCACCGACCAGTTCCAGTCCGGGCTGAAACGCCACGCCTTCACGATCCGGAGCCGGATCGCCGTCGACAGGGCGAGCGGGCGCATCACCGCCTTCGCCTCGGACCAGGACCTCGACGGCGGCGGCCTCGCCAACCTGTCCTCCGCGGTTGCCCTGGTCGGCGCAGCGGCGACGATCGGCATGTACGACGTGCCGAAGGTCGACGTGCAGTCGCTTGCCCGGCACAGCCGCGCCGTCACCGCCGGCTCGATGCGTGGCTTCGGCGCCTTCCAGACCATGACCGCGCTCGAGGTGCTGATCGACGAGGCCGCGGCAGGCCTCGGCCTCGACCCGGTCGAGTTCCGCCGCCGCAACCTCCTTGCGAACGGCCGGAAGACGATGATGGGCAACGTCATCTCCGGCTATGTGCGGAGCGCCGAGGTGCTCGACCGGCTGGCGGCGAAGCCGCTCTGGACGGAACGCGCCGCGGAGAAGGCGCGCCGCGCGGCGGCGGCGCCGGACAGGCTTTATGGCGTCGGGCTCGCCTGCACCACCATGGAATACGGCTCGGGCTCCGACCCGGCCTTCGCGCTGGTCGAGATCGATCCGGCCGGCCGCATCATGCTTTCCTCGCAGGCCGTCGAGATCGGCACCGGCGTCGCCACCGCGCTTGCCGTCCGCGTCGCCGAGACGCTCGGCACGGCCGCCGACGAAGTGAAACTGGGCGACCTCGATTCGTGGAACGTGCTCGGCCTGACTGCGCCCGACGACCCGTTCTCGATCACCGCCGAGCGCCAGCTCGAGGCGGCGAAGGACCCGCGCTGGGTGCTCGACATCAGTCAGGACACCACCGCCTGCAACGCCGCTCACGTCCATACCGAGGCTGCCGCCGAGGCCGCCAACGTCGTCCTCCGCTTCGGCCTCTTCCCGGCGGCGATGGCGATCTGGACCGGAAAGGACGAGGCGCTGGGCCTCTACGTTCGCGTCGAGGACGTCCGCTTCGTCGACGGCAGGCTCACCGCTCGCGGGCTCGAACCCCTCGCGCTCGCCGACGTCGCGGCAAAGGCGCATGCAATGGGCCTCGTCACCGCGGCGATGGTCCACAGCTATAACCGCTGGGCCTGGGCGACCGCGGTCTTCGATCTTCCCGACGGCCGCCATGAAGGCGCGATCGACGCGCTCGCCGTGAAGTACGGCGCCGGGGCCGCCGCGGACCGCAAGGCGCTGATGACCATCGACGGCTGGCACCGCCTCGACCGCGTCTCGGTCGACTTCCCGCCCGTCGCGCTCGAACGCATCGACGTCGGCTATGCCGGCGCTGCCGGCACGGTCGTCGCCGTCGAGATCGACCGGAAGAGCGGCGCGATCACCATCCTCGAAGGCGTCACGGTCATGGAGTGCGGCCGCGCCATCGTGCCGGAGCTGGTCGAGGGCCAGGCCGAGGGCGGCTTCGCGATGGGCGTCGGCTACGCCCTCCACGAATATCTGCCGCTCTACGAGGACGGCCCCGGCAACGGCCAATGGAACCTCGACCAGTACACCATCCCCCGCGCGTCGGACCTGCCGGTCTGGTCCTACACGACCGACATCCTGCCGCCGATTGGCCCGACCGACGTGCCCAAGGGCATCGCCGAACTCGTCATGTGTCCGGTGCCGGCGGCCGTGCTCAATGCGATCAGCGACGCCGCGGGAAAACGCTTCGCCTCCCTCCCCGTCACCTCCGACATGATCAAGGCGGCACTCTGATGCAGACGGTCACGGTGTCGATGACGGTGAACGGCAAGGCGGTCGGGCCGCACACGATTCCCGACGGCCTGTCGATGAACGACTTCCTGCGGGAGTACCTCAACCTCACCGGCACCAAGTTCGGCTGCGGCATCGGCGAGTGCAGCGCCTGCGTCATCATCAGGGACAAGCCGGACGGCACGTCGGAGGCGACCCACACCTGCATCAATTCCGCCCAGTCCTTCGACGGCGCCTCGGTCCGCACGATCGAGAGCCACGCGAAGGATGGCGTGCCGTCGCCGGTGCAGGCCGCCTTCCTCGACGCCTTTGCCTTCCAGTGCGGCTACTGCACGCCCGGCTTCGTCGGCGCGGCGCAGGTGCTCGTCGAATCGCTCGCCCGCACGCCGGTGGCCGGGGCCGACGTCGAGGCCGCCGTGTCCGACGCGCTCGACGGCCACCTCTGCCGCTGCACCGGCTATGTCCGCTACTACGCGGCGCTCCGCGACCTGATCCTCGGGGATGAACGGCTGATCAGGACGTAGCCACACTGGGGCTGAGAGCCTGGGCGCGCTTCGCCAGCAGCGCCACCTTTCGCTCGTCGACCGCGGCGAGGACCGCCTTCCGGCGCTGCCTGGCGTCGAACAGCCGCGATCCCGTCTGGAACATGATTACGATGATCAGCAACACGCCGAGATACATCTCGGCCTGGTAGGCCGGGGTGACGTTGAAGACGAGGCCGGTGTCGAGAAAGTTGACCGTGAGCGTGCCGATCGCGGCGCCGACCACGCCCCCCTTTCCACCGAGTATGCTGACGCCGCCGATGAATGCCGCGACCGTTCCGGAGAGGAGGAGGTACTGAAGTCCGAGCGCCTGCGCCGTGCCCGAGCGGAGGCCGATGATCGCGCCGCCGAGGCCCGCACAGAAGCCGGAGATGGCAAAGACGATGATCATCGGGCGCTTGAGGTTGACGCCGGCCGCCAGCGCTTCCTTGCGCGCGCCCCCCACCGCGTAGATCTCCCGTCCGTACTTGGTGTAGGTGATGAAGATGCCGACGATGACGTAGACGGCGATGACGAGCAGGCTCGCCGGCGAGAAATAGCCCAGCATCTTGGTCTGGATGAAGTCGGGCACGTCGAAATCGGTCAGCATGACGGTCTTCTCATCCGCGGCGAGCAACGCCACGCCCCGCAGCAGCATGAGCGTGCCCACCGTCAGCACGATCGCCCGCACCCTGAGATAGGCGATGAAGTAACCCTGAATGATGCCGATCGTGGTGGCGATCACCAGCCCGACCCCCAATGCGGGAAAGGTGCCGAGGGAATCGTTGAAGCGGACGACGATCACCGCGGTCAGCGCGGCGTTGGAGCCGATCGAGAGGTCGATCTCGCCGGCGATGATGCACAGCGTCAGGGCCAGCGCGACCAGCCCGAGCACGGCGAAGCGCTCCATGATCGCGAACGTCGTGTTGTGGGTCATGAACAGATCGTTGGTCGCTGCGAAGTACCCGTAGACGCAAACGGCGAGGAGCACGGCGAAGGCGAGGTCGGGGTTGGCGGCGAGCCGCGCCCTGAGGTGATCGAGGAAGGTGTCTCCGCGCATGACCCCTATTCCTGAACCCGCGATCCGCGGCGCGCCAGCGAGAACACGACGATGGAAAAGACGATCATCAGCCCGACCGCAACCACGCGGGGCCCGCTGTTGTAGCCGCGTAGCACCATCATGTTGTCGATGACCGAGATGAAGATAGCGCCGAGACTCGTGCGCAGCGTCGAGCCATAGCCGCCCATGATCGAGTTGCCGCCGACCATGACGGTGGCGATGACCATGATGGTCATGTCGCCGCTCGAACCGAACTCGGAGGAAAAGTAGTTGGCCTGGGCGCTCGAGATTTGTGCGGCGAAGGCGACCGCCACGAAGCCCGCGCAGACCGAGGCGATGGTGCAGACCATCATCGCCATCGGCAGATTCTCGTGGCCGGTGGCGCGGGCCGCAGCCCGGTTGGCGCCGACGAGATACACTCGCCGCCCGAAGTTCGTGTAGCGCAGCACGATCTCGGCAACGACGGCGAGGAGGATGAAGGCGATGGTGATGTTGGGCAGGCCGAGAAACGATCCGGTGCCGAGCCATTCCGCGTCGTTCGGCCGGCGGAGTGATATCACCTGGTTGTCGCTCCACCAGGAGGCGATGCCGTAGAGCAGCCCGGCAGCGCCGATGGTGACGACGATCGGGTTGCCGCCGAGGCCGATCAGCAGACCCTGCGCCACGCCCGCGATGATCGCCACGGCCAGGGTGAAAAGCAGCGAGAGCTCGAAACCGTAGCCGTTCGACATCGCCATCGCGAAGGCAATGATGCAGAGGGAGGCAGTCTCTTTCATCGACAGCAGGAAGAAGTTGCCCGACAGCGTTACGAAGGTGAGGCCGATCCCCATGATCCCGACCAGCGCCGCGTCGCGGATGATCGTCTTGAAGTTGAAGAGCGTGAGGAAGTTGTTCGTCGAGAACACGCCGTAGAGAAAGACGGCGAGGAAGATGACGACCATGGCCCAGACGATCGGCGTGGCCTGGCGCTCGATCCAGTCGGCGACCCGAGGCGGGACAAGTGAGCGGCCCAAGCTTGCGATCGTTTCCATGGGAGGACCTAGAGGTTGGTCTCGCCGAAGGGATCGGTGATCTGCTTCAGGATACCGGCAGTGCTGATATGGGCGAGTTCGAAGCCACCGATCTTCATGCCACGATAGAAGGTGATGACACGATCGGGCAGATACGTGATCTCCTGCATGTCGGTCGAGGCGAAGACGATGGCGGCGCCCTCGTCGGCGAGCTGGCGGAGCTTCCGGTAGATCTCGGCCTTGGCGCCGACGTCGACGCCACGGGTCGGTTCGTTGACGAGGATCACTTTCGGGGAGATGGCGAGCCACTTGCCGAGGGCGACCTTCTGCTGGTTGCCACCCGACAGCACACCCGCCTGCGCGCTGAGTCGAGCGACGTCGACGGTGAACTTCTCGGCGATATCGCGGGCGACCTTTCGCTCCTTGCCGCCGAAGTTCCAGCCGAAGCGCGACACCGTCTCGAGGGCCGGCGACGTCAGGTTCTCACGGATCGGCCGGCCAAGGAAAAGACCATCATACTTGCGGTCCTCCGAGCAGTAGCCGAGCTTACGGCGAATCGCCGCCGCGGGATTGCGGGGCAGGAACGACTCGCCTTCGGCGATGATGCTGCCGGATCGGGTCAGGTGCGAACCGGCGATCGCGGCGAGGATCTCGCCCGCGCCGCTGCCGAGCTGCCCGGCCAGCCCGAGAATCTCGCCCCGATAGACATCGAAGTCGACCGGCTCGAGCATGCCGTCCGGCCACAGCTCGCGCACGGAAAGGAGCAGGTCGCTCCGCTGGCCGGGCACACGCTCGGGGAACATGTTCTCAAGCCTCCGGCCGAGCATCAGCTCGACCAGCGAGTTGACGTTGAGCTCGCTCGCGCGCCGCGGCTTCTGGCTCTCGCCATCGCGGAGCACCGTGATGCGATCGGTGATCTTGAATATCTCGTCGAGCCGGTGGCTGACATAGACGATCGACTTGCCGTTGGCGGCGAGCTTCTTGACCATGTTGAGGATGCGGATCGAATCCGACTCGCTCAACGCCGCAGTGGGCTCGTCGAGGATCAGCACCTTGGGGTCATGGGCGATCAGGCGCGCGACCTCGACCAGGTGCTGCTCGCCGATCGACAGGCGGTCGACGCCGATGCCGGGATCGATGTCGGCAAGGCCGACCTCATCGAGATAGCGCCGGGCGCGTGACGCGAGCGACCGGCGGGTCGCAAAGGCGCGGACATTGTGGCCGGCGAGGAAGATGTTCTCGGCGACCGACATCGTCGGGATGAGGCTGAGCTCCTGCTGGGCGATGGCGATGCCGGCTTCCTCGGCGGCGCCAGGGCTGTGGAAGCGGACAGGGCGTCCCTCGAATTCGTACCCGCCGGTGTAGCCGTCATCGAAGCCGGAGATGATCTTGACGAGTGTCGACTTGCCGGCGCCGTTCTCCCCGACCAGTCCGATCACCTCGCCGCGGCCGATCTCGAAGTCGACGCCTTTCAGCGCCTCGATGGCGCCGAACGAGCGCCTGACGTCACTCAGCTTGACGATCGTTTCCATGGTCACGATTCGATCAGGCAACGCCGCTTCTTGCGTCGCCTCCGGCCCCAGGGTTGCAGCAGCAGAAGGCGATCCGCAGACTATCCGCGGATCGCCAAGTCGCCCGGCGCTGCCGGGAGCTAGCCGCCCCAGGCGCCCGAACAGAGCTCGTCGATGCCGTAGAGCTTGCCGTCGTATCCGCGCATGGCCACTGTGTCGATGTTGTCGAGCGTCACCACCGGGTTGGGCGTGAAGTTGATGTACTGCTTTAGCTTGCCGTCCTTGAGGTACTCGGTCACCAGCTTGATCGCGAGCTGGCCCTCATGGAGCGGCGACTGGAGGGTGGTGCCGTACTGCTTGCCCTCCTCGATCAGCTGCTTGTCGCCGTTGCAGACGGTGCCGGCGGCGATGACGTCCTCGCCCACCTTGTAACCCGCCTCCTCGAGCGCCTTGATCCCGCCGGTGAGGATCGCATCGTCCATGCCATAGACGAAGTCGATGCCCTGGTCCTTCACCTTGGCGATCAGCTTGGCGGCGCCCTTGTAGCCGTTGGCCTGCCCGAAGCCTTCGTCAACATCGCCGATGATGGTCAGCGGAGAACCCGCGATCGCCTGCTTGAAGGCCTCGATCGACAGGCCATAGCCGCCGTAGGAATGCGGATAGGCGAGGACGATGACGTTGAAGCCTTCTCCACCCGCGGCCTGCTTCTTGGCCGCCGCCTCGCGGAGCATGTAGCCGGCATTGCGAGCCCGCAGCCGGTCATCCGGCCCGGCATAGCCGAAGATGTACTTCTCGTCCTGCTCGTTGGGGAGCTGGTTGATCTTCAGGACCGGCACGCCGGTCTTGGCGAGAGCGCGGAGCGAGCCGAGGCCGGCGACGGCGTCAGAGGGCCACCAAATGAACACATCCGGGGTCTTGCCGGCGGCCAGCACCTGCTGCACCTGCTGGTCCTGCTCTGCCTGGTTGAACTGGTTCTCGAAGACCTCGATGTCGTAGCCGTTCTGCTCGGCGGTCGCCTTCAGGCCGGTGATGAACTTGCCGACATAGGCCTCGCCGGCCGGTCCGTTGAACGAGATGATGAGGGGCTTATCCTGGGCTGTCGCGGCGCCGAGCACGAGGCTCGAAGCCAATAGGACACCCGCCGCCCCGAGGGCCGCGTGTTTGAACATGCACACTGATGCTTCCTCCCTACTCTCTATGATTGTCAATATGTTTTGGCCAATCTTCTCCCGCTGGCCTTGGGGAGAGCCATCATCTGGAGCCGGCCTTTGGGTGTACACACGAATTTTGTCCAATCTGGATATTGGTGACGCCGGGGTCGTTCTTCGACCTATCCCGGTCGCCTGGGCCGACGTCGCATCCGCGGTGTCCGACGCGCTCGCCACTCACCTCTGCCGCTGCACCGGCTCCGTCCGCGACGACCCGGCGCTCCGCGACCTGACCCTTGGCGATGCGAGGCTCACGAAACGAACACGGCGGCCGCCCGGGGTGAGCGGCCGCCGCCGGTGGCGACTTTTCCCCGCTCCTCCCTAGGCCGCGCGGGCCCGCGGGGCGGTCACCACGATCGAGTACCGGACCGCGGCCGCCGGCCGGTTGGCGTTGCTGCGGTCGGTCCACTGGCGGAGCGCGTCCTCGTAGCGGGGGAAGGGCCCGTAGGCCTCCGCCCCGCCGTCGAACGCCATGAAGGTCGTGTCGCGGTAGCACCCGCCGACGACCCAGAATTCCTGCGTCATGTCTTCCTCCTGCGGTTGAGGGGCCGCACGGCCTCAGGCCGCGACCGCCTCGCCTCGCTCCGTGAACTGCTCGGTCTCGGTCGATCCCGCCATGGCGGTCGTCGACGATGCCCCGCCCGACACGGCCATCGCCACCGCGTCGAAATAGGAGGTACCGACCTCGCGCTGGTGGCGGACCGCCGTGAAGCCGTCCTTCGCGGCGGCGAACTCGCGCTCCTGCAGCGCCGAGTACCCGGCCATGCCGCGATCGCGATAGGCCGAGGCCAGCTCGAACATCGACAGGTTGAGGGCGTGGAACCCGGCGAGCGTCACGAACTGGAAGCGGTAGCCCAGGTCGCCGAGCTGCTCCTGGAAGCTCGCGATGTCGCGTTCCCCGAGCTTGGCACGCCAATTGAATGAGGGAGAGCAATTGTAGGCGAGCAGCTTCCCCGGGAAGTGCCGATGCATCTCCTCCGCGAATTCGCGCGCCTCCCCGATATCCGGCTCGGAGGTCTCCCACCACACGAGGTCGGCATAGGGCGCATAGGCGAGGCCGCGGGCGATGGCATGGGCGACGGAGTGGCTGCTGCCCTGGCGGAGCTTGAAGAACCCCTCGACCGTCCGCTCGCCGGAGATCCACTCGGCATCGCGCTCGTCGATGTCGCTGGTGATCAGCGTCGCCGAATGCGCGTCGGTCCGGGCGATCAGCAGCGTGTTGATGCCGCAGACGTCGGCGGCGAGCCGCGCCGCGTTGAGGGTGCGGATGAAGGTCCGGGTCGGCACCAGCACCTTGCCGCCGAGATGGCCGCACTTCTTCTCCGAGGCGAGCTGGTCCTCGAAGTGGACACCGGCGGCGCCCGCCTCGATCATCGCCTTCATCAATTCGAACGCGTTGAGCGGGCCGCCGAACCCCGCTTCGGCGTCGGCGATGATCGGCGCGAACCACCAGGTCGCGTCATCGCCCTCGAGCCGCGCGATCTGGTCGGCGCGCTGGAGCGTCTTGTTGATGCGGCGGACCACCTCCGGCACCGAGGACGACGGGTAGAGCGACTGGTCGGGATACATCTCGCCGGCATTGTTGGCGTCGGCCGCGACCTGCCACCCCGAAAGGTAGATCGCCTCGAGCCCGGCCTTGACCTGCTGCATCGCCTGGTTGCCGGTGACCGCGCCCAGCGCCCGCACGAAGGGCCGCTCGCGAAGGAGCTGCCACAGCCGCTCGGCGCCGAGCCGGGCGAGACTGTGCTCGACATGGACCGTGCCGCGGAGCCGGTTGACGTCTGCCGGCGAAAAGTCGCGGCGGATGCCCTTGAAGCGGTCGGGGGGGATGCTCATCGTCCTGTCTCCTCTTGTGCACCTGCGAAAAGAGGATATCCTCGGAGCGTGGCTCGACGTCAATAAGCGATTGAAATATATGGGAAATATCGAACAATGTCAACCTCGTTACAGGTCGCTTCTGTAACTTTGTAAAGGTCTGTGAGGACTGCCATGAAGGCGATGCGCATCGGGGGAAGGCTGAGAAGGCTCCGCCAGGAGCGGCGGCTCACCCAGGCCGAGATGGCCCGCGAGCTTGGCATCAGCGCGAGCTACCTGACGCTGATCGAGAGCAACCAGCGGCCGGTCACCGTGCGCGTGCTCCTCAAGCTCGTCGAGCGCTTCCAGGTCGACCTCCAGGCGCTGACCACCGACACCGACCAGCGCCTCTCGCTCGAACTGATGGAGGCCTTCTCCGATCCCGTCTTCGAGGGCGCCGAGGTCAAGAACACCGACGTCCAGGAGCTGGTCGCCCTCCTCCCCGCGGTCGGCCGCGCCGTCATCGACCTTTACGAGGCCTATCGCCGCCATCTCCCCGCCGACGCCACCACCAGCGCCGGGGAGGACGCGGCCGAGGCCGCGCCCGCAGGCATCCCGTCGGAGGAAGTGACCGAGTTCATCCAGAAACGGGGCAATCACTTCCCCGAGCTCGAGGAGGCCGCCGAGCGCCTGTGGCGGGACAACGAGCTGTCGATCCACGCGCTGTCGCAGGGGCTGATCGCGCTGCTGCGCAAGCGCTACCGCACCGAGGTCGAGATCCGGCCGGCCGATGCCATGAAAGGCCTCTCGCGCCGCTACGACCAGCATGCGCGCCGGCTTGAGATTTCCGAGATGCTGCCGGCCGCGAGCCGCGTCTTCCAGATCGCCCACCAGATCGCCTATCTCGGCCATCACGACGTGCTCGACCGGATCGCGGCTGCGGCCGGGCTGACCTCGCCCGACGCGGAGGCGCTGGCCCGCGCCGCGCTCGCCAACTATTTCGCCGGCGCGGTGATGATGCCCTATGCGGTCTTCCGCGAGGCCGCGGTTTCGACCCGCTACGACACCGACATCCTCAAGAGCCGCTTCGGCGTCAGCTTCGAGCAGGTCTGCCACCGGCTGACGACGCTCCGCCGTCCCGGCGCCGAAGGCATCCCGTTCCACTTCATCCGGGTCGACATCGCCGGCAACATCTCGAAGCGCTTCTCCGCCTCAGGCATTCACATCGCCCGCTTCGGCGCCGCCTGCCCGCGCTGGAACGTCTACGACGCCTTCTCGACGCCGGGCATGCTGCGCGTCCAGCTCTCGCGCATGCCCGACGGCGCCACCTATTTCTGCGTCGCCCGCACCACCAGCCGCGCCACCGCGCTGTCGCCGGTGAGCGGCCTGCCGCACCGCATCGGCCAGCGGGCGATCGGGCTGGGCTGCGACGTCCGCCACGCGAGCGCAATCGTCTATGCCGACGGGCTCAACCTCGCCGACCCGCAGCTCGCCACGCCGATCGGCGTCTCCTGCCGCACCTGCCCGCGCACCGACTGCGCCGAGCGGGCCATGCCGTCGCTGTTCCAGAAACTCCACATCGACGAGAACGTGCGGGGGCCGTCGACCTATGTGCAGGCGTGAGGGGCGGCGTTTCTCCGACCCCTTATGCGGCATCCTTTCGGCTCGGCCGAATGAGGACATCGGCTGAGATGCCCAGCCGCTCATGGAGGCGGCGGATCATCGAGATGGAGAGCCCGCGCTTGCGGTTCAGCACCTCGGCGACGCGCGTCCGTGTTCCGATGATTTCCTCGAGATCCCGCCGGCTGAGACCCTGCTGTTCCATGCGGAACTTGATCGCCTCGATGGGATCGGGCGGGTCCATCGGGTCGTGCTCGGCCTCATAGCAGTCGATGAGCGTGGCCAAAACGTCGAGGCGGTCGCCGTCCCGCGTGCCCGCCCTGGCGCCCCAAAGCCGTTCGACCTCCAACAGCGCGGCTTCATAGTCCGTCTCCGAACGGATGGGTCTCACCTCAGTCGCCATGCTCAACCCTCCTCACATCGACCCGGTCATAGTCCCCGTGTGTAGCGATCCATTTGGGACCTATATACGTGTGTGACCCAAGGCAACCTGACAGGCGTCGCAGACCACCTATGCGGCTATCGCATAGCGGCAGAGATTTTGCTTGCGTTGGGAACGTCGTCCGCTTAAATGGGTTTGTAACTCAGCGGTCCCCGCGCGCGTTTGGATCTAGTGCCAAAGTCGGATACAGGCGGCACTAACACGGTCGCGAAGCGGTATTAGCAGCCGACGCTAAGAGACGAGGTTCGCTCTCGTCAGGCCGCGTTTACACCCTTCCGATCCCATAGGACGTTGACGCCACGCATGTTCCGCTTGGGAATAGCGGTTGTCACGCTCCACAGATTTAGCTCCCCATCCCACTGGCAAATAAGGTGGTTGAAACAGCCGCCTTGGTCGCAAATGAAGACCAGCCGCCCATCATCCTGTTGGCCCACAAAATCATAAGCCGTAGCAATCCGTCGCACGTAGTGTTCGATGGACAAGAAGCCTAGCCCCAAAATACGCCCTTCGCGACCGTCGTTGGCCTTAATGTGAGCAAGGCCAAAGCCGCCTGTGCGACCCTCGATCCCTCGCAGCAGTCTGATCGGCCCGGCCTGGCACCCGATATGCGCCGCTAGTTCTGCCGTGACCGCCCCCATGTCCGAATCCCCGTTCGGCGCGAAGACGGTGCGCTTTTCGACGGGGGAAAGGGGCAAGAGGGCCATGCAGGAGGTTTATTTCGTCGCGCCGATCTTCTCAAGGTTGTCGAAGATGTCGGCTTCCGCCTCTTTCTTCCCTCTCTCAGCCTCGACCGGATCGCGGTTATCAGCCATCTCCATAATATGCTCGTCGTCTGGATCGTAGCCTGACGGCTCCCAAGGCCTCTCCTTGAGCCAGTATCCGCCACCCTTGGCTAGCCTCACGATGTTGAATGCGTCGCGGGTGCGCCAGAGCATGGTGCTCAGCACCATCTCGGGGTCCGATCCCTTGATGTGGAAGCCGTGGAGTTTTGTAAGGGCTTGATACAAGTCCGACCGGGAGACGGGCTCGCCGCGCTCCTCAATGATCTTGCGAGCGTATTTGGCAACGACTTCCTTCTTTGTGTTCGGGACGCGCTGCGAGACGATGGCCGCAACGGCATCGGCGTGAGTCGTGTCTGGCTCGGGCGTGCCCGCGAACTGGTGCCAATCCTTGATCCAGCCCTCCACACGAGCGAGTTCCTTGCGCCACCCGTCCATCTGTTGCTGGGCTTCATTAATGAATTTGGCGAGTTCGTCTCGCCGCTTCTCCGCATTCGAGATGGCCTGATCGGTCACTGCCCTGTTCCTTGCCTGTTCCGTACACCGAGCACGGATCATATACGCCAGGATTCGGCGTCTAGCAACAAACAAGAATTCCCTTGAATGTGTATGGGACTCTGATAGGAGTCCGTTTACCAGACGAAAACGACCGCCAACGGGATCTTCACTCCCATGGGCGGCCGTCTCGTATGGGACAGGCGACGGGCTCTATGACCTGCGGCGTCGCGCTGGGATGGGTGGCTGACGAGCCAATATCCACTCGTGGATATAGCACGCCCCACCCATTGTATCAATGCGCAGGCCTCCGAATAAGGAGGCAGTTCCCATGCGAGCCACACGGGCTTGTCACTGGGTCCGCGACCATATGCGCGTGTCCAAGAACGGACTCGTGCACTGGGTGCGCGGTCACTGGCGCTGCTGCGGAATTGAGTACGCACTAGCAGCCTAACCGCCATCCTGGCCGCGCTTGCGGCCTGTAGGCGCTGGCCGTCGAGGAGGACCATTCCCCGGCGGCCTCTTCGTTTTCGATCGCTCGATACTCTCGGCAACCTCCGCCGGGTTTGTCCGGACGAATCGCGCGAACGCCTCCGCGAAGTCCATGTCGAGTTTCAGCTTCGGTTCCAGCTTGTCGCCCTTGCGCCGTCCGGTCATGCGATCAGCGCCTTGTAGGTGAGCCGCCCCTCGACGCAGGCGAACAAGTCGTTCATGCGGTCGGGTGTTGCCATGTCGCGGCGATTGAACCGCCACGTCATTTCGTCGGCGTACCGCTGCAAGTGCTTTGGCGACACCCAATGGTGAATGCCGATGATCTGGCGACGAAGGAGCGCCCACACGCTTTCAATCGTGTTCGTGTGGATCGTCTGATGCCGGACGTACTCGCCGTCAGAATGGTTGACGGTATGGTGCCAGTAGTCGCGACCGAGGCCAGTGAATGCCCGATCTTCATCGGTCATGATGGTCGCGCCCTTGGCGACATTCTCGCAGACCGCGCCCTACAATGTCCGCGCCGTCTTGTCGCCAATGTGCATGGTCCGAAGCTCGCCGTCACGTTCCACGATGCCGAGCAACATTTCCTTGTTGGCCCCGCCCTGTGATCCCGGCTTGCGCTTGGACTGATGCTTGTTCTTCTCCTTGCCGCCGACGAAATGGGTGTCGCTTTCGACCGTGCCCTTGAGCGGCGCATTGAATGAATTGGTCCGCGCCGCATGACGGAGGCGGTGCAGGACAAACCACGCGCTCTTCTGGGTGATCTTGAGGTCCTTGGCGAGCGTCGTGCTGGCGATCCCCTTGGGGTGATTAGTGATCATCCAAATGGCCATGTACCACTTGCGGAGCGGGAGTTTCGTGTCGCCGAAGATAGTCCCGACCTTGATCGAAAAGCGGGCGCGGCAGTCGCCGCACTTGAAGTTCTTGCGGTCGGAAAAGTGGTAGACGCGCGTCCCTCCGCAATAGGGGCAAAACTCGCCGTCGCGCCAACGGATTGACCGCAGATGATCAAGGCAAGCCTGCTCATCCGGAAAGGCGTCCATCAGGTCGAACAGGCTGGTGAAGTTCTGGATCACGGGACCGCTCCTTGCTGTCCCGATCAATCTAGGTGGTTATGTGACCCTTGTCAATGGGTCACACACGTATATAGGTCCCATCCATTTGATCCAGACGATGCCTTTCTCGTAGTCGATCGCGGCAACCAGACGGTAGTCGTTTCCCTTGATGTTGAAGACTATGCGATCTGCGGAGACGATGCTCGCCGTCGCATAGAGCCGCTTCACCTCAGCCGTGCTGTTCCAATGCGCCTTCCGCACTTCATCGAACCACGCGTCGAGCGCTGCCTTGAGAGCGGGCGTGTCGCGACGACCTGCTCTTGATGTTACGAATTCGCGCAGTGTTCGCCGGGAAATGACCCGCATCGACCTTAGCTACCATGCGCCCAAATTGGGCGCAACTTGGTCTTGCCGACAACTTCAACCGCCGACCGCAGCCCGCCGGGGATGACAGTTGGTGGTTCCAGGGTTCACCCTCTTGGTGGCCGGAATCGTCGCCCCCCTCGCCGCATCGACCGAACGTGGGATGTCCCACAGAGCCGCCCCCCGCGTTTCGCCATTATGCCCACGCGTCAGAAAGACGGGGAGGGTGCAATGGACGATGCCGGCATTCCGTTCGTGTGGGCCGATGTGCCGGGGCACGCATCCTACCTGATCATCGCCGTTTCCTACTGGCTGACCAGCATCTACTGGCTCCGGCTCACCGCCATCGTCGGCCTGGCGCTCGAGATCGTCTATTTCAGGATGTCGGGCGGCGCGCTCCATACCGGCATCGCCTGGGACGTGGTGTTCATCCTCATCAACGGCTACCAGATCTGGCGCCTCGTCGCCGAGCGGCGGGCGCTCGCCTCGCTTGCCGAGGTGCAGCGCCTCCGCCATGGCCCCCTTGCCGGCTTCGACAGCGTCGGCCTCGCGAGCGTGCTCAGGACCGGCACATGGCGGGATTTCGCGCCCGGCACCCGGCTCACCGAAGAAGGCAAGCCCGTCGCCGACCTCGTCCTGATCTGCGACGGCGGAGCCTCGGTGGAATCCGGCGGCAAGGAGATCGCCAACCTCCAGGGCGGCGCCTTCATCGGCGAAATGGCGTTCCTCTCGGGCAACCCTGCCTCCGCCACGGTCACCGTCTCGCGCCCCACCCGCGCCTTCGTCTTCGACGTGGGCAAGCTCGAGGCGCTGGCGAAGGCGAATGACGCGATCGCCGGCGATCTCCACCGGGCCATCGGGCGCGATCTCGTCCGGAAGCTGGCGCGAAAAGACACTGCTGCCCCTTGCCGTTCATCCGCACTGGCCCAAATCCCGCATGAGGAGTCGGGCTGATCGGAGGCGACGGGGACACGGGGACGTGCGTGGAACGCTGATAGCCATCCTGGCCTTTGTCGGACTGGCCCTCGGCCCGGTGCTGGCGCAGGATGTGCCGACCCCGGTGCCGAGACCCAAGGTGACGGCGCCCGCCACCGCGGTTCTGCCCGTCGCGACGCGGGCCCCGGCCGCGCAGCCCGTCGCCGAGAGCGACGGGAATGTCTTCATGCTCCGCGGGCTGATGAACGTCTTCTCCCTCGGCATGGACACGCTTGCCCGCAAGCTCCGCGCCCAGGACATTCCCGTCCGGGTGATGAACTACACCCGCTGGCGCGACATCGCTCCCGGCATCGTGCGCGAGTACCAGGCCGACAGGAGCGTCGCGCCGGTGGTGATCATCGGCCACTCGCTCGGCGCGGACGGGGCGATCAACATGGGGAACTTCCTTGCCCAGAACGGCGTGCCGGTCCGGCTGGTCGTCGCCTTCGATGGCGTGCACGAAGGCCACACCGTGTCGCCGGGCGTCCAGGAGGTCATCAATTACTACAAGGCCGATGGCTGGGGAAAGCTGGTCGAGCCGTCACCCGGCTTCAAGGGGAAGCTCACCAACATCGACCTCAGCGACCGCAGCGAGATCGACCACCTCAACATCGAGAAATCGCCCGCGCTCCACGCCGAAGTGATCGCGAGGCTCACCGGGATCTTCGGCAACGCGGAGGATTGACGGCAGGTCGCCCGGCTCCGGCGAACGCTGCTGATCACGGTCGACAACCGTTCATCCGCTTGACGCTTCCGCAAAAATTTGTCCAAATGATCAAGAGTCGTTCTAAACTTGCCCCACGGTGAGGATCGAGAAAGAGATGTCTGCCGAGCGGATGCCCGACGTCGCCAGGGGCCGGCTGAGCCCGGAAGACTACGCCCGCAATTTCGCCGACCTCCACCCGCCGCTCGAGCGCCACGAGGCCTTCGTCGAGGCCGACCGCTGCTACTTCTGCTACGATGCGCCTTGCGTCACCGCCTGCCCGACCTCGATCGACATCCCGCTCTTCATCCGCGAAATCCTCACCGACAACCCCAAGGGCGCCGCGGAAACGATCCTGTCGGCCAACATCCTCGGCGGGATGTGCGCCCGCGTCTGCCCGGTCGAGACGCTCTGCGAGGAAGCCTGCGTGCGCGAAGCGGCGGAGGGCAAGCCGGTGAAGATCGGCCACCTCCAGCGCTACGCCACCGACGTCATGATGGAATCCGGCGAGCATCCCTTCGAGCGGGCTGCGCCCACGGGGAAGCGCGTCGCGGTGGTCGGCGGCGGGCCTGCGGGGCTCTCCTGCGCCCACCGTCTCGCCACTCACGGCCATGAGGTCGTGATCTACGAGGCGCGGCCGAAGATCGGCGGCCTCAACGAATACGGCATCGCCGCCTACAAGGTGCCGGGCGGGTTCGCGCAGCGCGAGGTCGACTTCGTGCTCTCCGTCGGCGGCATCACGGTCCAGACCGGCAAGGCGCTCGGCCGCGACATCGCGCTCGACGAACTGCGCCGCTCCTTCGATGCGGTGTTCGTCGGCCTCGGGCTCGCCGGCGTGAACGCGGTGACCCTGACAGAGCACGAGCTCGCGGGCACACGCCACGCCGTGCACTACATCGCCGAGCTTCGCCAGGCCGAGGACCTGTCGACCCTGCCCGTGGGACGCCACGTCGTGGTGATCGGCGGCGGGATGACCGCCATCGACAAGGCGGTCCAGGCAAAGCGCCTCGGCGCCGAGGACGTGACCATGGTCTATCGCCGCGGCCCGGACCGGATGGGCGCGAGCCAGTTCGAGCGCGATCTCGCCCAGACCGATGGGGTGAAGATCAAGTACAACGCCCAGCCGAGGCGGCTGATCGAAACCAATGGCCACGTCACAGGCGTCGAGTTCGAGTACACGACCGAGCGCGACGGGCGGCTCGCCGGCACCGGGAGAACCTTCGTCATCGATGCCGACATGGTGTTCTGGGCGACGGGCCAGGCCTTCACGCCCGAGGCGCTGAACGGCGCCGCCGAAACGATCGAACTGCGCGACGGTCGCATCAGCGTCGACGCCGAGCGGCGGACCTCGCTTTCCCGCGTCTGGGCGGGTGGCGACTGCGTCTATGGCGGCGAGGACCTTACCGTCGTCGCGGTCGAGGACGGCAAGATCGCCGCGGAGTCGATCAACAAGGCTCTGCTTGGATAAATCCACGCAAGCTTTCGCTCACCCTTTGACTCGAGTCTTCTCCCCGGCCTGATCCGGTCGTGATATCTCGTTGCGCGCCGCAACCGGGACAACCCGCGGCGCTCATCTCGACAGATATCGGAGACAACTTCATGCGCGCGGCACTTCGGGGTGTTGCCCTGACAATCCTACTCATGGCGTCGTCGGCCACGGTCGGCGCGCAGGAACAACCCGCCGGCACGGCGGCGCCGCCGGCGGCCACCGAATCGCCCTCCGTCGGCGCATCAGGGTCGACGCTCAGCGCCGCCCAGCTCGCACAGCTGGTCGCGCCGATCGCCCTTTACCCCGACGAACTGCTGTCCGACATCCTCATGGCCTCGACCTATCCCGTCGAGATCGTCGAAGCCACTCGCTGGTACGAGGCCAACAAGGGCCTGACCCTGACGGCGCTGACCTCCGCCCTCGACCAGCAGACCTGGCACGCTGGCGTCAAGTCGCTGATGGCGACCCCCTCGGTGCTCGAGATGATGAACAGCCAGCTCGGCTGGACGCAGCAGCTCGGCACCGCCGTGCTCAACCAGCAATCCGCCGTCATGGCAGCCGTGCAGGAGCTCCGCGCCCAGGCCCAGGCGGCGAACCAGCTGCAGTCCAACCAGCAGCAGAACGTCGCCGTCCAGACCGAGGGAAGCCAGCAGGTCATCAGCATCCAGCCGACCACCGCCGGCACGATCTTCGTGCCCTATTACGACCCCGCGGTGGTCTATGGCCGCTGGGCCTGGCCCGACTATCTCCCCTACTACTGGGCGCCGCCCGTCGGCGTCGCCATCGGCCGCGGCATCACCTTCGGTGTCGGGTTCGCCATCGGCGATCCGAGCTGGCGCGGGTACTGGGGCGGCTACTGGGGCGGCTTCGACTGGTGGCACGGCAACATCATGGTGCACAACAACGTCTTCGTGAACGACAACGTCCACGTCAACGTCAACAACTGGCAGCACGACGACAACGACCGCTACGACGACTACCACGACGCCTATCGCGACGACGGTGACGACCGGCATGACTATGGCGGTGGCGGCTTCCGTGGCGGCGACTATAGACGCGGACGCTGATCCGACATTGGGATATCGGGGCCGCGCGGGAGACTGCGCGGCCGTTCGCATTCCGGCGATTGACGGCGCGGCAGAAATTTGTCCAAATGATCAAGAGTTATTCTAAACCGCGTTGATCGCGCCTTCGGTCCGTCGCCCCGGCCGCGGCGCCGGAACGGAGGATTGACAAATGGCAGATCTCCGCAGCGAATTCGTCGGCATCAAGACGCCGAACCCGTTCTGGTTGGCCTCCGCGCCGCCGACCGACAAGGAGTACAATGTCGTCCGCGCCTTCAAGGCAGGATGGGGCGGCGTGGTGTGGAAGACGCTCGGGGAGGATCCGCCGATCGTCAACGTCTCCGGCCCCCGCTACGGCGCGATCCATTCCGGCGACCGGCGGCTGATCGGCCTCAACAACCTCGAACTGATCACCGACCGTGAACTCGAGGTGAACCTTCAGGAGATCAAGCGGGTCAAGCGCGACTGGCCCGACCGCGGACTGCTCGTCTCGCTCATGGTGCCGTGCGAGGAGCCGAGCTGGCAGTGGATCCTCAGAAAGGTCGAGGAGACGGAATGCGACGGCGTCGAGCTCAATTTCGGCTGCCCGCATGGCATGAGCGAGCGCGGCATGGGCTCGGCCGTCGGACAGGTGCCGGAATACATCGAGATGGTGGCGCGCTGGTGCAAGGCCGCGACGCGGATGCCCGTGGTGGTCAAGCTCACCCCCAACATCACCGATATCCGCTACCCGGCGCGGGCGGCGCACAAGGGCGGCGCCGATGCGGTGTCCCTGGTCAACACCATCAACTCGATCACCTCCGTCGACCTCGACGATTTCGCCCCCGAGCCGACCATCGACGGCAAGGGCAGCCACGGCGGCTATTGCGGCCCGGCGATCAAGCCGATCGCGATGTCGATGGTCTCCGAGATCGCCCGGGACAAGGAGACCTACGGCTTCCCGATCTCCGGCATCGGCGGCATCACCACCTGGCGCGATGCGGCCGAATTCATGGCGCTCGGCGCGACCAACGTCCAGGTCTGCACCGCCGCGATGACCTACGGGTTCAAGATCGTCGAGGAGATGAAGTCGGGCCTGTCGCGCTATCTCGACCAGAAGGGCCTGGCGCTCACCGACCTCATCGGCCGCGCCGTCCCCAACATCTCCGACTGGCAGTACCTCAACCTCAACTACGTCACCAAGGCATATATCGACCAGGACCTCTGCATCAGCTGCGGCCGCTGCCACATCGTCTGCGAGGACACCTCGCACCAGGCGATCACCGCCACCAAGGACGGCAAGCGCTATTTCGAGGTCGTCGACAGCGCGTGCGTCGGCTGCAATCTCTGCGTCAATGTCTG
>JALHRF010000037.1 GCA_022841545.1 Bauldia sp.
AGGAGGTCGCGCGAAGCAAAGGCAAGGAGCGTCGCCTCCGCGCCGCGGTCGGCCGCCGCGGCTTCGAGCCGGGCGGTCTCGGCATTCTGCTGCGCCATGAATACAACGCCGCCGGCAATAATCACGATCGCGACCACCGCCGCCGCGCCAGCGATGAGCAAGTTCCTGAGGCGGCGCCCGCGCCGCTTCTCCGCCTCGTCCTCCGCCACACTCGCGGCAATGAACGCCTTCTCGGCATCGTTCAGCGAGCGGGGATGATCGACCAGCCATTGCCGGGCGCGGCTGAGGAGCAGGCCGCGAACCAGCGCCGAGCGCTTCTCGGCTTCCCCTGCCTTCTGCCAGTCGGCCATGGCATGGTCGAGTTGCATCCGGCCGAGCAGGAAGTCGCGTTCCTCGTCGAGCCAGCCGCGGAGCCTTGGCCATTTCCGCAGGAGCGACTCGTGCGCCACCTCGACGGTGCGCTGCCCGCCCTCCTCGCCGAAGATGACGAGGCGCGCCGCCTCGAGCTTCGCAAGGATCGGCCGGGCCTTGTCGGGAATCGCATCGAGACGGGCGGGGCGGCGGGAATACTCGCCCTCGCTGTTGATCCAGACCAGGCCGCCGATGAAGGCCTCCCGCAAGGCCTGCAGGTCCTCGGGCGACGGGTTGGCCTCGGCCAGCACCTCGTCGGCGCGCTTCCGCACCGAGTTCTCGAGCGGGTTGAGCCCGCCGGAAGGATCGCCGAGCGCGGCGTAGTGGACGAGCGAAAGCTGGCGCGCCCCGCCGCCGCCGTTGCGGTCGTCGACATAGCGGTCATAGAGTTCGCGAAGCGTGAAGGCGAGAAGCGGCAGCGCATCCTCGGTGCCGGCGTCGCTGCTCGCCGCCGCGATCAGCCCTTCCTCGACCTTGAGGCCGGCGACCTTCGCCGGGCCCTCGATGATCTGGCGGATGCGGTTGAGCGGCAGCGGCCCGAGGGAGAATTCCTCGAAGCGGACGACATCCTCGGCCGCCACCTGCAGCTGCTCGAGATAATCGGAGCGGAGCGTGATCAGGCCGATGAACATCGAGCGCTCGTCGGCCGCGGCCTTGACGATGCGGAGGAAGCTCTGCGCTTCCTCCGGCGGCGTGACGGTGAACAGCTCCTCGGCCTGGTCGATGGAAAGGAGCAGCCAGGCCTCGCGCGAGCCGGCGGCGGTCTGCAGCGCGTCGGTCAGTTCGGCCAGCGCGGGGCCGGGATCAGCCGCGGCGAAGCGGTCGCGCCAGGCCCGCCAGTCGTCCGGCTTGCCCAGCGCCTCGGCCGCGGCGCGGGCGAACTCGCCGACGGGATCGTTCCGCGGCCGGAACGGTGGCAGCACGATCCAGTTGCGACGGTCGCGCTGCAGCCGCGGAAGGACGCCGGCGCGGACCAGCGACGACTTGCCGGAGCCAGATGCGCCGAGGAGCGCGACGAGTTTCGGCGGGCCCTGGACCCGGCGCGCGTTGAGCCGCTCGATCAGCCGGCGCACGTCGTCGTCGCGGCCGAAATAGATCGCGGCGTCCTCGGCCTGGAACGCGAGCAGCCCCGGATAGGGGGGCCGCCGCTGGTCCCAGGCGAAGCCGCCCTGCGCGTCGAGGGCGATCTGGGTCAATTCGCGGGCGAGCTGGGCCAGGCCGCCCTGGCGGTCCGCCCTGAGGTCGAGCTGCTGGATGTCGGGCGCGATGAAGCGTTCGCCGCCGGGGGCGACGATCACCGGGAAGATCGACTTGCCCAGCGCCCGGGCCTGGGTGAACTCGGCGAAGCACCACTTCGATTCGAGCCAGTGCGGGGTCAGCACCAGGATCACGGCATGGGCGCTGTCGATCTGCTGGTAGAGGGTGCGCTCCCAGTTGCTGCCGGGCTGGATGCCGGCGTGCTTGTCGATGTCGAGGAAGGTCTGGTCGAAGCCGTTCGACCGCAGCCAGACCATGATCTCGGCCGAGATGTCGTTGTCGCGGCTCGAATGGGAGACGAAGATGCGCGCCATCGGCCGCTACCCGTCGCCGGACATGCGGCGCGGCGGGGGCGGAGCGTAACCGCAGGCCGGTGGCGTGTCAGTCCTGCCCGTCATGAAAGTATGGCCGAACGGCTCCATGAGCTTTATCCTACACCATGGGTAAGGACGGGGAGCCGGCTGGTCAATCCGGCGGGCACGGGTCGGACATGGAGCATCGGGCGACAGGGCGCCTCGGTCGGACGCTGACGCGGGCTGCGCTCGCGCTGTCGGCCATGGCCGGCCTGCTGGCCGGGGCATGGGCCGGCGACGGCGCATGGAAGGAGCGGAGCCAACTGATCTGGGATGCCTCCGCCGGCAAGCTCACCCGCCAGACGCTCCGCGCCTGGGACCCGCATCCCGAGCTTGACCTTGATTTCGTCTGGGAAGCCGACGGCGGCCAGACCACCGAGGGAGCCATCGCAGGCTCGGGCCGGCTCCTGTGGCTCGCCAAGGGCGCCCCGGCCTATGACCGCCAAGCCATCTTCAGCGAGTACGAGGGCGAGGTGCGCGACGGCCGACCCGATGGAGAGGGACGGCTGCGGCTCAAGTCCGGGCGGCTCTATGAGGGCACCTGGCGCGGCGGCCTCATGGTCGGCCGCGGCATGCTCCGTTTCGAGAACGGCGACCGCTACCTAGGTGAGATTGACAAGGGCGAGCCGGACGGCTTCGGCCGCTACGCCTCGCTCGGCGGCACGGTGTTCGAAGGAAGGTTCCGGGCGGGCCAGCGCGACGGCGTGGGCACGCTCACCATGCCGGACACGAGGCGTTTCCGCTCGGTATGGGAGGGCGGCGTGGAGATCTCCCGAACGCCAATCGACGAATCGACCGTGACGATCGCCCAGAACAGCGGCATCGCGGTCAGCGCCTATATCGACACCCGGATGAACAACGCGTTCGTCGACGCCGACCCGGACATGCTATCCTATGCCTATACGGCGACGCCTTCGGCCGGCGAGATCGACATCACGCTCGACGCCCCGCAGATCCTCGACATCTGGAAGGGCGATGCGGTGCTTCGGAACGACGCGATCGACGAGACGGCGTGGCTGTTCGAGGGGCCCGATCAGTTCGCTCCGGTGTTCCTGGTCGTCGAGATCTCGAACGAAACCAGCCGGACCGCGCAGGTAACCTCCGCGTGGTTCGACCTTGCCGAGTCGGTCACCGACTATCAGCCCTATGTCACAGTCAGGGGATCGGGGAGCATGATGTTCGACCCGACCTTCTATCTCCGCAACTTCGGCTGGGGCGCGGCGTTCGAGGCGCGGCTGGTCTACGCCTTCGGCAACGAATCCGGGCCGGTCACCGAGGACTTTTTTGCCGAGATCGGCATCATCGACCAGTTTCTCGAGGCCACCGCGATCGACGGATTGATCGCCCTCGGCGTCGATGTCGATACGCTCTCCGCCGCCGATCTGGAATGCCCAAGGGCGATGATCGATGACTGGCAATGTCCGCTCGAGGCCGATGACTTCGCCGAGCTTCTCGGCGGGCTCGGCGGTGCCGCGTTCGTCGTCGACAATTTCCTGAAGACGCGGATGACCGGACAGCTCGAGTATCAGTGGGTCGACGCCGGGGGCAACCTCAACACGCGCGTCTCGCCGATCTCCATCGACCTTCCGCTTATCTATCCCAGCGCCTGGGCCGAGGGTGGCGCGCCTGGGCCGATCAGGCGCGGCTTCCCGACCATCCCGCTGCCGCTCGACCAGCGCAATGTACGCATTCCGATTCCCTTCAGCACCGACCTCGCCCCGGGCGAGTCGCGGCGTTTCGCGCTCAACTTCGTCGCCGAGAAATCGTCCCGCCATCTCTTCCAGTTCGTCTTCGAGCTGGCCGATGGCAGTATTGCCTCTTCGCCGACGGTCGACCTCCTCTATTTCACGCCCCGTGTCCAGGCCCTGAACTGAGGATGCCCCGAATGCCTCGTTCAAGCGTCGCCCGTTTCTCTTGCATCACGGCCATCGCGATCGTGCTTGCGTCCGCAGCACTTGTCGTGGCTCACGACTCTGCAGGCGCAGCGAGCGACGGCGCCTGGAAGGAGCGGAGCCAACTGGTTTGGGATGCATCCGCCGGCAAGCTCGTGCGCCAGACGCTCCGCGCCTGGGATCCGCATCCCGAGCTTGGCCTCGATTTCGTCTGGGAGGCCGACGGCGGTCCGACAGCCGACGGCGCCATCGCCGGCTCGGGCCGGCTCCTGTGGCTGGCGCGGGGCGCGGCCGCCTATGACCGCGACGCCATCTTCAGCGAGTATGAAGGCGAGGTGCGGGACGGGCGGCCGAACGGCAAGGGCCGAATTAAACTCCGCACCGGCGTCGTCTATGACGGGACGTGGCGCGACGGCAACATGATCGGCCACGGCGTACTGCGGTTCGCCAATGGGGACCGCTACAACGGCGCCGTTGACGACGGAGCGCCCGACGGCTTCGGCCGCTACGCATCCGCCGACGGGACGATCTTCGAAGGCCGGTTCGTCGACGGCCGGCGCGACGGCGCGGGCTTGCTCACGCTCCCCGACGCGCGCCGCTTTCGTTCGGTGTGGCGGGACGGGGCAGAGATCGAGCGCACGCCGCTCGACGACACCCCGGCCATGGTCGCCCAGGCGGCCGGGGTGACGGTCAGCACCTATATCGACACCAGGCTCAACAACGAGTTCATCGACGCCGACGTCGACATGCTGTCCTACGCCTATACGGCGACGCCGTCGGCGGGGGAGGTGGCGATCTTTCCCGATGCGCCGGAGGTCCTCGCGATCTGGAAAGGCGACGCGGTGCTCCGCGACGATACCGTCGGCCAGAACGCCTGGCTATTCGAGGACCCTGGCCAGTTCTCGCCGGTCTTCCTGGTCATTGAATTGTCGAACGAGGGGAATCAGACCGCACAGGTAACGTCGGCCTGGTTCGACCTCGCCGAGTCCGTGACCGACTACCAGCCCTACCTCACCATCTACAGCATGTCGGGGACCGTCTTCGATCCCGTCTTTGGCCTCCAGAATTTCGGCTGGGGCGAAGCCGTGAACACGACGCTCACCTATGCCTTCGGCGACGAATCCGGCCCAGTGACGGTGGACTTCGTGGCCGAGATCGGCACCATTGACAGCAGCGTCGAAGCGACCGTGATCGACGGCATGATCGCGCTCGGCGTCGACGTCGACCGTCTCTCGGACTGGGGGTCGCTGGAATGCCCCGGCTTTGACGCCGAGGGACGCTGCGCGGTCGGGCCGGGGGACTTCGAGGACGTGCTCGGTGGCTTGTCCGGCGCGGCATTCCAGTTTGGCGCCAGCCTGAAAACCCGGATGACCGGCCAGCTCGAATACAATTGGGTCGATGCCTTCGGCAATACCAATACCCGCGTCTCCCCGATCTCGGTCGATCTGCCACTGGTCTATTTCGACGTGATGGCCGAAGGCGGAGCGCCGGGGCCGATCGAGCGCGGCTTCCCGAAGATCCCGCTGCCGCTCGACCAGCGCAACGTCCGCATCCCGATCCCGTTTTCGGCCGACCTCGCACCGGGCGAATCGCGACGCTTCGCGCTCAACTTCACGGCCGAGAAATCATCGCACCATCTCTTCCAGTTCGTGTTCGAGCTGGCCGACGGCAACCTTGCCTCATCGCCGACGGTGGACCTCCTCTATTTCACCCCCCGCCTCCAGGCTCTGAACTGAGGGACTGCAAGCAATGCTTCGCTTACGTCTTGTCCGCCTCGCCTCGACCGCGGCGATTACCGCGATCCTCGCCGCCACGTCGCTCGTCGCGGGACACGACATGGCGGCCGCCGCGAATGCCGGCGCCTGGCAGAAGCGCAGTCAGCTCGTCTGGGATCAGGACGCCGGCAAGCTGGTCCGAAAGGCCTTCGTCGCCTGGGACCCCGCGCCGGAGCTCGACCTCGAATTCGTATGGGAGGGCGCCGGAGCCGCCGAAGGCGTCATCAGTGGCGAGGGCCGTCTGGTGTGGCGTGAGAAGGGCGCTCCGGCCTATGACGTCACCGCGGTCTACAGCGACTATCGCGGCGCGGTGAAGAACGGCCGGCCCGACGGCGACGGCCGCCTGAAGCTTCGCAACGGCCTCCTCTATGAGGGCGGGTGGCGCGACGGCGCGATGGAGGGCCAGGGCAAGCTGCGCTTCGCCAATGGCGAGGCCTTCGAAGGCGGCTTCGCCGACGGAGCGCCCGACGGTGCGGGTCGCCTGACCACCATCGACGGCCGCGTCTGGAACTCAGTATGGCGCGACGGCGAGGAGATCGCGCGCGAGCCGGCCGAGGGGACGGTGCAACTCGCTCAGGCCGGCACGGTCGCAGTCAACGTCTATATCGACAGTCGGCTGAACGACGAGTTCCGCGCCGCACAGGACGAGGACGGCTTTGATCGATATGCGTACGAGATCGACGATTCCTCGGGCGCCCTGAACATTAGGCTGGCGTCCGACGAGATCATGAACCTCTGGAAGGGCGATGCGCCGATCACAGCGACGCTCCGCCAGGGCAAATCGGACTACTTCGAGGACACGACTCAGTTCGGCCCGGTCTTCGTCGTGGTCGACATCGCCAACGAAGAGAACCAGACGGCGGAAGTGGTCGGCGCGTATCTCGACATCGACGAGAGCATGTCGGACCTTCAGCCCTATATCGACTCCTACGGGCCCGCCGACGGCTGCAATGCGCGCCTCTTGACGGAGTTCTCGCTGATGAACTCGGGCTGGGGGCCGGTCGAGAATGCCCGGCTCACCTATGCCTTTGGCACCGAGGCCGAACCCGGCAACCAGACCTTCGTCGTCGACGTCGGGAGCTTCGAGGATGCGGCGGCGCCCTCCATCGCCGGTGGCCTGGAAGCGCTCGGCATCGACATCAACCGGCTGCAGAACGACAATTTCCAGTGCGCCTCGGAAGACCAGTTCGCCGCCTGCCTCGCGGACTGGCAGGGCTCCGACCTGCTCGCCGGCCTTCAGGGTGCCACCTTCAGCGACGGCAACGCCCAGCTCCTCACCCGGATGTGGGGTATCCTCGAATACACCTGGACCGACGCCAAGGGCGGCTCCAACCCGCGCCAGTCGGCCGTCGTGGTCGACTTCCCCGTGCTCGATGTCGGCTTCGGCCCGGAATGCGGCGCCGGCGGCCCGATCGAGCGCGGCTTCCCCACCGCGAAGCTGCCGCTCGACCAGACCAATGTCCGCATCCCGATCAACTACACCGACACCATCGCGCCGCGAGAGCAGAAGCGGTTCGGCCTCAACTTCGTTGCCGACAAGTCGTCGCGCCACCTCTTCCGTTTCGTGATCGAGCTCGCCGACGGACGCACCATCGACTCCCCCGACATCGACCTCACCTACTTCATCCCGCGCTTGCCGGCGATGAACTGACACGCGGGATTCACCGCAACGAGAGCGCGCGGTCGTAGAAATTCGGGATCGGGATCAGGCGGGCGAAGAACGTGCCCTGGGGGAAGAACCGCACCTCCAGAACCGCACCGGAGACATTCGCGCCCGGCTGGTCGAACAGGAAATTGCCCAGCGAGTAGGCGAGCAGCGACTCCCCGCCGGCCAGCGCAATCAGCCGCTCGCTGGCGACATGCGGATGGGCGCCGACGATCAGCGACACCGCCGCCTGGCGGAGCGCGTCGATGAGGTGGTCCTCGCGCTCGTCGGAAATGCGCGCGTACTCCGCACCCCAGTGCATGAATGCCGCGAGCGGCGGCGCCGCGACCGATCGCGTGACGGCTTCCAGTTCGGTGTCGGTCACCAGGCCGGTGCGGGCATCGCCGCTGTTGTCGAGATCGGTAAGGGCTAGCGCGCGGAGCGCGCCAAGATCGTCCGCCTCGACTCCGTCGAGCACATCGATGCCCGCGGCTTCGAGCGCTGCCATCATTGCCGCTTTCGGCTCGTCGCCGAGATCCCGGCTGTGGTTGTTGGCGATCGAGACGGCGACGACATTGAGCCGCTCGAGCCAGTCGAGAGTCAGGTCCTCCGGCATGGCGAGCTGCACCGCGCCGATCCCGGTCGGCACCTCGGGGACCATGACCCCTTCGAGATTGAGCACAAGCGGGCAGCCGTCGAGCACCGCCTCGATCTCGTCGAGGAGCCGGTCGCGGATCGCTGGCTGAGAAATCACCGGCGCGAGGTGCCGGCCGAAGAATGTGTCGCCGGCGAAGCAGAGCACCTGCCCATCCGCGTGTCCGTCCAGGTCGACGCGGTCCGCGCCCTCGGCCGACGGGTAGATCTGCACGATGTAGCTGGTCGTCTCGTCGATCTCGGTGTCGACGTAGAACTGCATGTTCGAATTGGCGATCACCACCGGCGCGGCGCCGAAATGTTCCGCCTGGAGCCGCATCTGGATGTATTGGCCGCCGCGCGAATCGAGGTGTTGCGGCTGGTGCAGCTTCGCGATCGCGTCGAGGTCGCCCGCGGCGATGACGTTCATCGTCTCCTGGTCGCGAAGGATTGCGTCAGGGAGCGGCAGGTAATGCGAGAAGTCGGTGGACTGGAGGACGAGCGTCCGCTCCGTGATCAGCGGCCCCAGGGCGGCGACCAGCGCATCCCACTCGTCGCGGTTCGAGCCGATGGCGACAGCGATCGGAACGATCGGCGTGCGGGGGAAGAAGCGCGCGACATAGGGCAGGACCGCGCCGATGCCGTGCTCGCGCCGGAACAGGTCCGATTCCTCGACGAGGGTCTTGTCGGCGAGGAGCGCATCGACCACCGCTCCGTCGGTCGGCACCCGTCCGAACACCGTGTCGAAGTCGAGCCGCGTCGCGGCGAACGGCCGGCGCGACCGCTTGAAGTGATCCGGCGTCAGCACGACGATGCGGTCGTAGCGGCTGTCGCGCGCGACGAGGAATGCCCGGGCGATCAAATCGGCGGCGATGAGGTGATGCGGCACCGTCAGCCCGCTCACGACCCGTGGCTCGATCGCGAGCGCCTCGGCCGCGGCAATGGATGCCGTGAAGGGCGCATCGTCGCCGTAGAGCGATGGAATCGCGGCATCATCGGCGAGCGCGGCAAGTGGGACGGCGAGGAGCGCGAGGACGAGCAGGAGGCGTTTCATCCTCCCGGTTCTGCTGCCTCGCGCCGCGTCTGGCAAGGGCGCACCCGCGCCCGCGATCTTTCGCGGGCTACGGGACGCGTTCGGCCGCGGACGCGGGCGCCGGATGGCGCGCCGACTGGCTGGCGCGCCGTCCGAAGTCGAGCGCTCAGGCCGCCTGCTTGCGGGTCTCTGCCTCGCGCGCATCCTTGAGCGCGCCGCTCCACCACAGGAGCTGGTCGATCATCGCGTCGGCCGTCTGCTGCACCGGCGCGAAGCTCGCCGGATCGACCGGCGCGGGCGCCTGCATCAGCGGCGCCATGGTGTCCCACATGATGTGGACGCCCTGGCGCACCGGCGCCATCTGCAGCTCGACCGAGATGTTGCGCATGTGCTCGACGGCGCGCGCGCCACCCGTGCCGCCGTAGCCGACGAAGCCGACCGCCTTCCGGTTCCACTCCGGGTAGACCCAGTCGAAGGCGTTCTTCATCGCACCGCCGACGGTGCGGTTGTACTCGGGCGCGACGATGATGAAGCCGTCCTGCGCGCCGATCGCCTGCGTCCAGCGGGCGACGTTCTCCTGCTTGAACGGCTCGCTGATCCACGCCGGGCTCATCGGCTGGTCGAAATTGGGCAGGTTGAAATCCTTGAGGTCGAGGAAGGTCGCCTCGACGCTGTTCCGCTTTTTCAGTTCGTCGAAGATCCATTGCGCCGGCTTGTCGCCGAAGCGGCCCTGGCGCACTGAGCCGAGAATGACACCGATCTTGAGCATGTCCGTAACCCTTCTTTCCCACGGCGGCGCGGGGAGGCGCCCACCGTCAACGCGCTTAAAGCTGGCGTTGGTGGGCGGGTCTGCGAAGGGCTCAAATTGCGATGATATCCATCAGCCCGGCTGATGGATGGCGATGCCATTGGTGTGGCCGTTCGCGGCCCCATTGCGGGCCGGGATGGCGACCCGTCCGACCTTGACCGTCCCTGTCGGCTTGTCGCTGGTCATGCCGTGGGCGGTGCAGGCGGTCACCCGCTGTCGCAAATCCTCGATCAACCAGCGCCCCGCCTTGCCGGGCGCGCGGCCGCGCTCGTGGACGACATGGATGTCGAGCCCGGTCACCGTGGGCTCGGCCATGTCGAGTACCTTCAGCGCCCCGGAGTCGATGTGGTCGCGCACCAGATGGAACGGCATGTTGCACCAGCCGAAACCGCTGAGCAGGAATTCGAGCCGGGTGGCGAGATCGGCGAAGCGCCAGGTCCGGAAGCTGACGATGCCGCCGCTGATGCCGTTGCTCACGCTCGTGCGGTCGGTAAGGACGAGCTGCACTTCCTTCTCGAGGTCGACGCGGGCGATCGGTCCTGGAAGCGCCGCAAGCGGATGGTCCGACGCGACCACCGGAACCATCGGAATTGTAACAAGAAATTCGGTTTCGCGATTGTCGGTCACGCCCGGGAATGGCACGCCGAGGGCGAGCCGCGCAGCGCCGTCGCGGAGCCGCTGCTCGGCGCCGCCGACCGCCTCGGTGAACACCGTCACCTGGAGACAGGGATAGACGCGGCTCAGCGCCTTGAGGCTCGCCGTCAGCACCGGGCTCGGGAACATCGCGTCGACCGCGAGCGTCAACTCCGGTTCGACCCCCTCGCTGAAACTCTCCGCCTTCGCCTTGATCGCCTCCGCGCCCTGGATCATCCGCCGCGCATCGGCGAGGAGCACGCGGCCCGCATCGTTGAGCTGGGGGACCTTTCCGACCCGATCGAAGAGCGGCACGCCGAGCGCCGTCTCGAGCGACTGGACCGCCTGGCTGATCGCCGACTGGACCCGTCCGAGCCGCCGCGCCGCGGCGGAAAAGCTCCCCTCTTCCGCAATCGACACCAGCACCCGCATCTGGTCGAGCGTGAGCGGATCCAACATGATTTGTGAACCTAACTGATGATGGACTTCACTATTTGGCTCATTCCGCCGGCGCTTCAAGAGACCATCTCTACCGGGCGACTGAAGCTTCCTCCCAAGCTTCATTTCAAAGGAGAGAATACGATGAACGTTCGTGCAATCGCAGCCGTTGCCGGCACCGCCCTCGCCCTCAGCATGGGCTCCGCCCTGGCTTGGGACGAACACGACAGCCTCGCCCCGGCGGTCAGCCCGACCCCGTCGACGCAGTCGGTCTCGGTCGGCTCCGACCTCCAGCTCCCCGGCGCGGGCAGCGTCACCTCGCGTGGCGCGGTCTATGACTTCCAGTGCGCCGACGCCAAGGCGAACTCCGCCCCCGGCAGCTTCGACATCGCGACCTACTGCGGCCCCGGCGCGCAGTAGTTCCTCGCCCTCTTGGAAGGGGGCGGTTCGCCGCCCCCTTCCACGCCGGCGCTGCAACGGGCGTGATCGCTTCGGTCGAGAGACCGGAGAACGCTGTCGCGTGCGCCAATTTTTCTTGGGTTGAGACTCCCCGGGAACTGCTCAGCACCGATTCGTCTGGCGGCAGGAAGTCCGGCGCAAGAGGCGGTATGGCTGCTTCCGGTAACTGCTGCCGACCAATCCGGCGCCGGCGGCAAAGATTTCCCGCGCTCGCATGATAACGTCGTGCGGGGCGACGATCTGGGCGCATGAATGGGAAGCCGACATCTTGCCGGCGAGCCCTGCTCCAGGTCCAGCCAACCCCGCTTCGTCTGATGCTCCCGCCGCACGCCCCATCATTGACGCAATCCTTGATCACTTTCTAAGCTCTCTGGCGCAATCCGTTGCCGGCAAGCGATTCTGAACGGGGCCTGGGATCGCGCAGGACCGGCGACGGCCGGGTCGGGACGGAGGTATGTGGCTCCTCGTGAGGCGGGGATGACGGCAACGTCACCGGTAGAACTGGCTCTAAGCCGATTGCAGATGGCGCTCGACCGGGTCGAAAGCGCGATCGAACAGAGTCTTGAGAACCAGCGACAGGTCACGGGGCTCGAGGGCGAGCTGCAGCGACTCGGCACCGACCGCTCGCGACTCGCCCAGTCACTGGATGCTGCCGAAGAACGCTCCGGGCGGATCGAAGAAGCGAACCGCGAGGTCTCGCGGCGGCTGGTCGCCGCGATGGAGTCGATCCGCGACGTCCTAGCCCGCAACCAGGCGGCGTGAACCGGAGGAAGCGGGGCGATGGGCCAGGTCAACGTCACCATCAGCGGCAAGACTTACCGCATGGCCTGCGACGACGGGCAGGAGGAGCATTTGGAGTCGCTCGGCCGGCAGCTCGGCGAGACGATAGAGATGCTTCGCGGCCAGTTCGGCGAGATCGGCGACCAGCGCCTCACCGTGATGGCGGCGATCACGTTGGCCGACCGCTATTCGGAAGCCGAGCGGCGGGTGATCCAGCTCGAAACCGAGGTCACCGGCCTAGAGGAAGCGCGCGCGGCAATCACCGAACGCGCCGATTCACGCGAACTCGGCATTGCCGAAGCCATGGAATCGCTAGCCGAGCGGCTGGAGTCGCTCGCCGGCCGCCTGAATGGGAGCGATCCGCTGGGAGGGAACGCCTGAGCCGGGTTTCCCGAATCCGGCGGGGATAACACGTCCCGGAGCGAGAAGCGCACCAGTGGGGGCGCTTCGAGGGGCGTCGATCTGCGAATCGTCGCCGCACCGGGCAAAGAGCGTATCGCGCAGCCCCATTCTTTGAAGTCGCCGCGACCGGTGGTGTCCGGAGCGGAGCGATGCGTCTCGTGAAGGACGTTGTCGCTCGTCACGACCACCGGAAGTTCGGATTGCGCCGCCCAACGGAACGCGTATGAGACTGGCGCCGCTGCCTGCCACGAAACACAAGGCTTCGTCGGCGCGGGGCCGAAGAGGGGATATCCATGGCCATCGACCACCGGCTCGCGGCTCGGCGCGCAGCGTTCGAGGCGCTTGCAGCGATGCCGGTCGAGACCGGTACGAAGGGAATATCTCCGCAGGTCGGGTCGCTGGCACTGGGCGACATCGGCCGCCGGGGATGGAACCTGCTCGCCGGAGACCTGACCATGCCTGTGGCGGTTCTCCGGCAATCCGCCCTTCGCCGGAACAGCGCCGCCATGCGTCATTTCCTGACAAATCACGCGATGGCCATAGCGCCGCACGGCAAGACCACGATGGCCCCACAGCTCTACACACTGCAGCACGACGATGGGGCGTGGGGGATCACGGTGTCCACGGTGCAGCATCTGGCGGTGTGCCGCCGGTTCGCCTTCGACCGCGTGATCATCGCCAACGAACTGGTCGGGCGGGCGGAGATCGACGCCGTCTTCGCTGCACTGACCGAGTCGCCGGAGCTTGAACTCTACGTGCTGATCGATTCGGTCGAGGGCGTGGAGCGACTGGCCGCGGGCGGCCGGCGGAGCGGGGCGCTCCATCGCATCAATTGTCTGGTCGAGGTGGGCGCCATGGGCGGCCGGACCGGCTGCCGAACGCTGGACCAGGCAAAGGCTGTGGCGCGGGCAGCGGCCGAAGCGGGGCTGCCGCTCCGCGGCGTCGAGGGTTTCGAGGGCATCCTCGCCGGTACCGCCGCGGTCGACGCCTTTCTCGACTTCCTCTGCGATACGGCCGAGGCGATCGACGCCGAGGGCCTGTTCGTCCCGGGCCGGCCGGTCCTGCTCACCGCCGGCGGCTCGGCCTATTACGACCGCGTCGCCGACCGTCTCGCCCGCGGGCGCGGTATTGCCGGCGCGACCATCGTCGCGCGGAGCGGCTGCTACCTCACCCACGACTCCGGCGTCTATGCCGACGCGGTCGCCGCGCTTCATGCCCGCGACCCGTCGATCGCCGCCGATGCGTTCACGCCGGCCCTCCTCGTCTTCACCCACGTCCAGTCGCGGCCGGAGCCGGAGAAGGCAATCCTCGCCATGGGCCGCCGTGACGCGGGCACCGATTCCGGCCTGCCCGTTCCGCTCCTCGTCTATCGTCCTGGCCGCGATGCGATGCCGCGCCCGGTCGATCCGGGGCACCGGCTGACCGGGCTCAACGACCAGCACGCCCATCTCGCCTGCCCGCCGGACAGTGACATCGCGGTCGGCGACATCGTCGCCTTCGGCGTTTCGCACCCCTGCACCACCTTCGACAAGTGGCAGGTGCTGTTCGTTGTCGACGACGACTGGAACGTCGTCGACGCGATCCGCACGTTCTTCTGAGGAGGCGCACGTCCGTGCGCGTCTTCGCCGCCTCGCTCGCCACCGAGACGAACACGTTTTCGCCGATTCCGACCGATCTCGCGAGTTTCCACGGGACGTTCTACGCCCCGCCGGGCCAGCATCCCGAGACCCCCACCCTCTGCAGCGCGCCGATGGTGGTGGCGCGGCGGCGGGCGCGGGAAGACGGATTCACCCTGATCGAGGGGACCGCGACCTGGGCGGAGCCGGCCGGCATCGTCAGCCGCGACGCCTACGAGACGTTGCGTGACGAGATCCTCGGACAGGCTGCCTCGGCACTGCCGCTCGATGTCGTCATTCTTGGTCTGCACGGCGCGATGGTCGCCCACGGCTATGACGATTGCGAAGGCGACTTCGTCCGACGGATACGCGAAATCGTCGGCCCGGGTGCGGTCATCGCCGCCGAGTTCGACCCGCACTCGCACCTCACGCAACAACGCCTCGACGCGCTCGACATCCTGGTGATGTTCAAGGAGGTGCCGCATACCGACTTCGCCGACCGGGCGGAGGAGGTGGTCGACCTCGCGCTTCGCATGGCGCGGAAGGAGATCGCCCCGCATGTCGCGGTTTTCGACTGCCGGATGCTGGAGATGCTGCCGACCAGCCGCCAGCCGATGCGCGGCTATGTCGATCGCATCAAGGCGCTCGAGGGCAAGGATGGCGTCCTGTCGATCTCGGTGGTGCACGGCTTCTCCGCTGCCGACGTACCGGATGCCGGCGCGCAAATCATCGTCATCACCGACAACCGGCCCGAGATGGGCGAGCGGCTGGCGCGCGACCTCGGCATGGAGCTGTTCGCGCTCCGTGGCACCACCGGCCACACCTATCTCTCGATCGACGACGCGATCGATGCGGCGCTCGCCGAGCCGCGCGGGCCGGTGGTGCTCACCGATGTCTGGGACAATCCCGGCGGCGGCACGGCGGGCGACGCCACCTTCGTGCTCCGCCGCTTCATCGAGCGCGGCGTCCGCGACGCGGCCTTCGGCACGATCTGGGACCCGCTCGCGGTGAAGTTGTGCATGGCGGCGGGAGTCGGCGCCGAGATGCCGCTCCGGATCGGCGCCAAGCTCGCCCCGCGCCATGGCGAGCCGGTCGACGTCCATGCCGTGGTCAAGGCTGTGGTGCCCAACGCCGTCCAGCATTTCCGCGACAGCGTCGTGCCGCTCGGCGACAGCGCCACGGTCGCCTTCGGCGGGCTGGAGGTGATCCTCAATTCGAACCGGGCGCAATCCTTCGAGCCGGACCTTTTCTCCAATCTCGGCATCGATCCGCTGAAGAAGAAGATGCTGGTGCTGAAATCGGCGAACCACTTCTTCGGCGCCTTCAGCAAGATCGCCAGCCGCATCATCTATATCGATGCCGGCGGCCCCTATCCCGGCGACCCGCGCAAGGTCGACTACAAGAAACTCAGGCGGCCGATCTGGCCGCTCGACCCCGACCCGCACGGGATGGGCTTGGGGTAGAGCAATTTCCAATCAGAACGGGGCCCATGTCTGACCCCCGTCACCCTTGATGAAGGCCGGATGTTCCCCCCAGGGCACACAACCCTGTCATCCCCGGCGAGCGCCCTCCGGGTCGGGCCGAAGGCCCGCCCGAGGACAGGCTCCGGCGCGAGGCAAGGGGACCGGGTAAACGATGTCGTTCCAGAGCGAGTCACGACGGTGGTTACTGGGTCCCCGCTTTCGCGGGATGACAGTTGAGCGATCCGATCGGAATCGACCCTGTAGTCGGTTCGAGTCCGGCTAGCGCCGCACCGCCTCCCGGCCCGACAGGAGCAGAAGGCCGAGGATCAGCGTGCCGAAGAGGATGTTCCGCCATCCGGCCGAGGCGTTGACCACAGTGATCAGCGCGGTGATGGTGACCAGAAGGATCGCGCCGGGGATGGTGCCGGCATAGGTTCCGGAGCCGCCGAGGATCGAGGTGCCGCCGAGGACGACGGCGGCGATCGAGGCGAGGAGATACGGATCGCCGATGCCGACATAGCCCTGCCCGTTCATGCCGAGGAGGAGGACGCCGGCGAGCCCGGCGGAGAAGCCGCTGACGGCATAGACCGAGGTGGTGGTGGCGACGACGCCGACCCCGGAGAGCTGCGAGGCCAACGGATTGGCGCCGAGCGCGTAGACCCGCGCGCCGAACGGCGTCCGGTGGAGGACGATGATCGCGGCCGCCGCAACCACGACCCAGAGGTAGAGGCTTGCGGGCGCGCCAAGCGGGCGGGCATTGCCGAGCCACGCGAGGAGCGGATTCTGCGCCGAGACGGCGCTGCCCCCGGCGATGAGGATCAGCACGCCCTGCAGGAACGTGGCCATCGCCAGGGTCATGATCATCGGATGGACGCGCAGGAGCGCCACGCCGAGGCCGTTGAGGAAGCCGATGCCGGTGGCGATGGCGAGGATGGCGAGGACCGCGAACACGCCAGTGCCGTCGAAGCTCGAGGCCACGAGCGGCACGCCGACAGCGCTGACCGTGACGATGGCCGCGACGGAGAGATCGATGCCGCCGGCAATGACGACGAAGGTCTGGCCGACGGCGACGAGGCCGATGACCGCCGCCAGCTCGATCAGGTAGCGGAGGTGGCCGAAGGAGCCGAACCCCGGCTTGAGGACGCCGGCGACGATCCAGACCAGAACCACGACGAGCCCGGTCAGGAACGGCCGGCTCCTGAGGATCGTGCCGATGCGCCGCGGCGGAAAGCGGCTGGTGTCTTCGGCTGCGCTCATCCCATCCTCCGCGCATTCGTGAAGCGGGGCAGCGCCACCGCGCCGATGATGATCAGGCCCTGCGCCACATACTGGGCGACGGGCGGGAAGCCTAGAAAGAACATGACGTTGATCATGACGCTGAGGAGCAGGCTGCCGGCGACCGCGCCGCGGATGGTGCCCGAGCCGCCGAGGAAGCCGACGCCGCCGAGCACCGCGGCGGCAATCGAGTTGAGGGTGAAGGCCGTGCCGATCACCGGATCGCCCGAGCCGGTCTGGGCGGCGACGAAGAGTCCCGCGACGGTGCAGAGGAGACCGCTGATCGCATAGGCGAGAACCAGCGCCGGGCCGACCCGGACGCCGGCCCGATAGGCGCCGACCTGGTTCTCGCCCGCGGCATAGAGGCTGAGGCCGAGCGGGGTGGCGAGATAGAGCTTCCAAAGGAGCACCACCGCGATGGTGAGGGCGAAGGCGACCGGCGTGTTGCCGGCGAGGAGATCGGAGAACCATTCCGGAATCGCGCCGCCGGGACGCGGCAGGATGAGGAGCGCGGCGCCGCCGATGATGAACGACCCCGCGAGGGTGACGATGATCGCCGGCAGGTGCAGGCGGACGACGATCAGCCCGGAGACGGCGCCGATGCCGAGCCCGGCGATCATCACCGCTGCGGCTCCGCCGAGGACGCCGAGCGGCCCGGCCATCGTGGTCGCGGCGATCACCGCGCCGAGGCTGACCAGCGCGCCGATCGCGAGGCTGATGCCGCCGGTGAGCATCAGGATCGCCTGCGCCATTGAGACCAGCGCCAGCGGGAACCAGCTCTGGGCGAATTTCGAGATGCCGCCGACGCTGAGGAAGCCCGGAAAGAGATAAGCGTAGAGGGCGAGGAAGCCGAGGACGACCAGGAACAGCGCGCGGACGCCGCGGTTCCGCTCGCGCTGGATGCGCCAGTAGAGTCCGGCTCCGGAGGGCGGGACGCTGCTGCTCACGCCGCCGCCCGAACTGTGTCGGCGGCCATCGCCGCGCCGACGATCGCCTCTTCGCTGATCGCGGCACCCTCGAGATGCGAGACGATCCGCCCCTCGCGCACGACGACGACGCGGTCGCAGAGGTGGACGAGTTCCGGCGTGTCGGAGCTCGACAGGAGCACCGCCTTGCCCTCGGCGGCGAAACGGCGAAGGAGCACGTAAATCTCGCGCTTGGTCTCGACGTCGACGCCCCTTGTGGGATCGTTGAGGAGGAGGATCGGCGGGTCGCCCGGCATCCACTTGGCTAGCGCCACCTTCTGCTGGTTGCCGCCGGAGAGCGCCTGGACCTGGCGGGTCAGGTCGCCGCGGATCGCGAAGTGGTTGGCGAGGCCGCTGGTGGTCGCCCGCTCCTTCGCGCCGTCGCGGAGCGACAGGCCGCGGGCCCGGGCGAAGCTCGGCAGCATCAGGTTCCAGGAGATGGTGTGGATGAGGTGGAGGCCCTCGCGTTTTCGGTCGGCCGGCACGTAGGCGAGGCCGAGCGCGTTGGCCCGCGGCACCGACCCGGGCAGACCATCGGCGCCGTTGAACCGGGCATTCTGCGCCGTCGCCGGCTGCGCGCCGTAGAGGCCGAGGAGCAGGTCCTCCTGGCCTTGCCCGACTAGGCCGCCGATCCCCAGAACCTCGCCGCGGCGAAGCTCGAGGTCGACATCGCGCACCGAACCGGAAGAGAATCCGGCGACCGCGACGATCGGCGTCCGCTCGGGCGTCGGCGTCCATGCAGGGAAGAGATCGCCCGGGTCACGGCCGACCATCAGCCGGACGAGGTCGCCAGCGGTGACGCCCGCCATCGGCCGGTCGGCGGTGACCGTGCCGTCCTTGAGCACGGTCACGTGGTCGCAGAGCCGCATCACCTCGTCGAGGCGGTGCGAGATGTAGAGGATCGCCACCCCCTCGTCGCGGAGACGTCCGAGAAGGGCGGTGAGCGTATTGGTCTCGTGCGCCGAGAGGGACGAGGTCGGCTCGTCGAGGATGAGGACGCGTGGCTTGCGGTAGAGTGCCTTGGCGATCTCGACCATCTGCCGGCGGCCAAGGGACAGGTCGCCGACCGGCGTCGACAGCCGCTCGTCAAGGCCGACCAGCTGGCAGACCTCATGGGCACGGGCGGCCAGCGCCCCGTAATCGACGAGGCCGAGACGGCGGGGATAGGCGCCGATCCCGATATTCTCGGCGATCGACAATTGGCTCGTAAGGCTGAGTTCCTGCTGGACGACGGCAATGCCGGCGCGGCGGGCCTCGGTCGGCGTCAGCTTCGATACGGCCCGGCCGTCGATCTCGATGGTGCCCCCGTCGGGGACGAGGGCTCCCGACAGAAGGTTGATGAGCGTCGACTTGCCCGCCCCGTTCTCACCGAGGAGCGCGTGGACGCGCCCCGGCTCGAGTGCGATCGAGACCTCCTTGAGCACGGGGTTGCCGAAGAACGACTTCGACACGCCCCGTGCCGCAAGCGGGATGGCGGAGGCCATGGACGGGCGGTCCCCGCCGGAGCGACGACTATTGCTCGGCGAGAATCTTCGCGAACAGCTCCTCGTCCCACGGCGAGTAGATGTAACCGTCCGCCGGGAAGTCGCCAGCGCGGGCCAGGTACTCGTCGATGTTGCTGTCGTCGATGATCGGCAGCGGCACCTTGACGAAGGCCGGCACGTCCTTGCCCTCGAGCGCCTGGACGGCGGCGTAGGCGGCGAATCCGCCGAGCCAGTTGGGCTGCATGGTCGCCCACGAGGAGAGGCCCTTCTCCTTCCACAGTTCGAGGAACTGTCGGGCGTTCTCGCCGGTGATCGGCACCATCGGCCGGCCCTGCTTGTCCATGGCGAGGATTGCGCCAGCGGAGAGCGCGCCGCCGAGGGAGAGGATGCCGTCGATCTCGGGATGGGCGAAGAGGAGGCTCGTGACCGCTTCCTGCGCCGGGGCGACATTATAGGCGGTGTTGGTCTCGGCGAGGATCTCGATGCCGGGATTGGCGGCAAGCGCGGCGTCGGCGCCGCGGCGCCGGTCATCGCTGACCGAGATGCCGGCCGGGCCGTTGAGGACGAGGATCTTGCCCTTGCCGCCGAGCTTCTCGATCAGCCACTTGGCGGCGGTGTCGCCCCACTGGTTCGAGTCGGTGTTGATCTTGGCGGTGACCTGGTCGGTGTCGACGAGGCTGTCGAAGTTGATGATGGCGATGCCCTTGGCGCACGCGTCGGCGATGACGCGGGCCGGCGCCGTCGACGATCCGGCGATCAGCAGAATCGCGTCGACGTCGGCATCGATCATCGACTGGATCTGCTGGATCTGGGTATTGGCGTCGCCCTGGGCGTCGGTGATGACCAACTCGTCGACCAGGCCCTGCGCCTTCAGCGCCTCGACCTGCTCGGTGATCGTGCCCTCGGTCTGCTTCATCCAGGTCGGCACCGAGTAGATGTTGGCCCAGCCCAGAGTGTAGGGCGGCTTGCGGTCGCCCTTGATGCAGTTGGCGGCGGCATTGGCCGTTGCGGACAGGCCTGCGACGGCGATGAGGCCGAGGCAGAAGGCCCCGACGGTGGACCGGAGCGATGACTTCAGCATGGTTCGTCCCTTTCTCGTGCTCTTTGGCGCTTGAACGGCAGGGAGCAATGCGGACCTCTCGACACTTCCCCGACGAAACTCACGAGAGCTCTCCCCGATGGGCCAGAACAAGACAGTTTCCACTATACTGGAATCTGTGCCAATATTCCGGACCCGAGATCGATGCTATCCGCACTTCGTGGAGAGGGCAACGGCCGGATCGCCGAAAGTCGATCCACCGGGGGTTGACGCGACCCTGGTTTCGGATGAAGGGCGGAAGCTCGGGCAGGCGGAAGAATTCGGCGCGGGAGACGGGATGCCCTCGGACACGGTCACTCAACTCGGTGCGACCCGCCGCATGCGGGGGCTCGATCGCGCCTTCGAGATTCTCGATTTCCTCCGGGCGACGAAGAAGCCGGCACGGCCTAACGAGATTGCCGCAGGGATCGATGCGCCAAAGTCGACGGCCTACGAGCTGGTCAATCTCCTCATCAAGGCCGGTGCGCTCGAGTATGCCGACGAAGATGGCCGGGTGTTCCTTGGCCGGAAGCTCTACTTCCTCGGCCTCGTCTACCAGCAGCAGTTCGACCTGACGCGCGAGTGCCGGGCCTTCCTTGCCCGCGTCGCCGAAGAGACGCGCGAGACGGCGCAGTTCTGCATGCTCGACGGCAATAAGTACACCGCGGTCATGATGAAGGAGGGCATCCGGCCGTTTCGCATCAGCTCGGATGTGGGCGAGCCGGTACCGCTGCCGTGGACGGCGTCGGGCCGCCTGCTCGTGTCGCACATGAGCGAGGCCGAGATTCTCGACTTCATTCCCGCGCCGGATTTCGTGCTGCCCAACGGCTCGCGGCTCGATCCACGCCGCTTTTTCGACGAGGTGGCGCGGGCGAGGCGCGAGCGCTTCTTCTCCTTCGACAGCCTCGCCGACAACTTCACCCACTGCTTCGCCGCGCCGGTCTTTCAGGGCGGGCCGGTCTGCGTCGCCACGCTCTGCCTGGTTTCGCCGAAGCAGGATGCCGCCCGCAATTACGAGCGCTACAAGGCGGTGCTGGTCGAGATGGCAAACGAGCTCTCCGCCAAGGTCGGCGACACGCCGCTCCGCTTCTCGGGCAGCGTGGCCTGAGCGCGGCGTTCACAAACCGGTGCTGGTCTCGATGGGGCAGAGGCCCGATTTGACATGGGTCAACCCGTCGGCCGCGGCTCAACCCCACACTCGCAACCGTCGCGCCTTTCGACATCTGCCGTGGTGAACGCCGTCGCGGCCTGGCCCCGGCTTTCGGAGAGGAGGATGAGATGCGGTCCCCTGGTTCGTTCTCGCTCGGCCTGCCATTCCTGCTCGCCATGGCCGCCCCTGCTTTCGCGCAGGACGCCGCGAGGGGGGCAGAGCTTGCAGCGGAGCACTGCGCGCTCTGCCACGACGTCACCGCGGAAGGCGCCGCCAAAGAATATCCGCCGAGCTTCGCCTCGATTGCCGGATTCCGGACGGCGGAGCAGATCTACGCGCGCATCGTCTTCCCGGCGATGCATTCCGGCATGCCCGAGGTGGCGTTCTATCTTCTCGGCAAGGACGAGATCAGGAACATCGTCGCCTACATCATCTCGCTGGAGAAGTAGCGGCGGACAGCGCGACCGCCCGCTAGCTCTCGATGAAGATGTCGACGCCGAGCTTCTGTTCGAAGTCGAGGGCAGCGTCGCACGACGCATCGCCGAGCAGCGCGAAGAGTTCGGCACTCGCCTGCTTGTGGCGCTCGATCATCGACAGGCCTGACGCGAGCGCCGCCTGGTCGTCGGCGTCGAGCGGCTTCATCAGTTCGAGCAGGCCCGCAGGGTTCAGCTTGAGACGCGGGCGGGCTTCGACCGCCGCCTCCGCAAAGCCAAGCTTCTCGTAGATCTTGGCGCGATCGAAAGCGCCGGCCAGGGCCTCGGGCGGTATCAGCACGATGCCGGCTGCGATGACCAGGGCCCTCATGCGATCCCCCCTTCCGATCCCTTCCCGGTGGCCCGACCCGTCACCTGGCGCCCACGGCCATGGCCATCATGCCGTTCAACCATGGACCGGACCTCGGGGTCGTGCGCCGGCGTCCACGAGATGCTCCAGGAACCAGGTCGCGGCGGCCGCGCCGGTGCTCGCGCCGAAAAGGTCGACGGGAGGCGGGACAGGGCAGGTTCGCGGTTTGCCCATGTGGCGCCGTCGCAAAGCCGTTCCGCCAGAAGTGGAATGTCGAACACGTTCTGCCGGTCGCAGGAAGCCGTCCTGATCGGAACCCCTGAGCGCAAGTGAGCCTTCGGCGTCAGTTCGGCGCGATTGCGTCCATTATCGCGTGATCGTGATCAGCGTATTCCCGGATCCGTACTTCCGCACGAGATTGAACAGGGTCTGCGCGTTGCCGGGATGCAGCCGCACGCAACCGTGGGAGACCGGACGTCCGAGGTTGCGTATCTCCGTCGTGCCGTGGATCGCATAGCCGCCCGAGAAGAAGATCGAGTACGGCATCGGAGCGGAGTCGTAGATGGACGAGTACCAGATGCGCTCGAGCCGGATGGGATGGAAGGTGCCAGTCGGTGTGCGATAGCCGGGACGCGCCGTCGAGACCGGCCAGCTATAGGCGGATCGCCCGTTGATGCTGACCCGCATCCGCTGCTCGGAGAGGTCGATCCGCACCGAGACGGCCGCGGCGGCAGGTGCGGCGGGCGTCGCGAACCATGTCGCGGCAACCACCATCAACCCCACGAACAACGTCGCCCATCGCCTGCGAGGCTTCGACTCGACCATTGCCCAATGCTCCCTTTCGCATTGTCGTATTTGGCGGATTGCGAAATGGCGGGGCATTGACCTCTATCAACCCCCAGCCCTCGCGAGGACGAGCGTGAGCCCGTTGTGGGCGATCATTGCGTCGACGCGCGCTCCTACCGGCCGCCGGATCGTCCCGTTGGCCCGCTCGGCCATCGTCACATAGTCCCTCGCGGACTTGACGAAGGACTCGTAGAGCCGGATTGCCCGGATGCGGCAGGACCTGATCGATGCCCCGGTCTGTCATCACGTCGCCGCAGAGCATCAAAGTGATCATGGCGCGTCACCTCTCCGGAGCCCCATCGTCGATCTTGGCGAGGACCGCAGAGACGACGGCGTCGAGGCTGCCCGAGCTATCGATGCGGCCCCAGTCGATCGGCCCCGTCGGCTGGGCCGCCTGGCGGGCGACGATCAACGCCGTCGCATCCGAGGCATCGTCGCGGCGGGTCGAGACGCGCTCGACCGCGGTGTCGAACGGAGCCTCGAGCCAGACGCCGGTGAAGGGAAGGCCCAGGGTCGCCGCGACGGCGGCGATCGCCTCGCGCTCCTCGTGCCGCAAGTGGACAGCGTCGACGATCACGCTCTGGCCGGCGGCGAGTGCCGTCGAGGCCTGCTCGCGGAGCGCGGCGAAGACCCGCTCGGTCATCGGCCGCGCATAAGCCTCCTCTGGCAGGCGGCTGTGCTCCGAAACGCCGAACTGGCGTTTCCGCTCGATGTCGCTCCTGAGGTGGACGGCGCCGGGCGCCCTGCCGATCCGCGGGGCGACATGGGCCGCGATCGTCGACTTGCCGGCGCCCGACAGGCCGCCGACGGCCACCAGTTGCGGCGGGGCGACCGCCATGAAGGCCCGCGCGAAGGCGAAGTAGCGCCGCGCCTCCGCGGCGTCGGCCCCCCCGCCCGCCACCTCAAGCAGGCGGAGCGCCTCAACCTTGGCGCGGACCGCCGCGCGAAGGCTCATGAAGAGAGGCAGGGTGGCGAGACCTTCGAGTTCGTGCCCGCGATCCGGCGAACCCCACAGATAGCGGTTGAGTACGGTGTTCGCCTGTGCCGGAAGACCCTTCTCCCAGAGGTCCATCAACAGGAAGGCGAGATCGTAGAGGATGTCGATGGTGGCGATCGACTCGTCGAACTCGATGGCGTCGAACGGGGTCGGCACGCCGTTGAGGAGGGTAATGTTGCGGAGATGCAGGTCGCCGTGACAGCGCCGCACGCACCCCTCCCGCCCGCGGTCGAGGAGAAGGGGCTCCAGCTGCCGGAACGCCGCCGTCATCGCCGCGGCAAGTTCCGCCGTGTCGTCCTTCGGGAAGAACCTGTCGGCGTCGGCGAGTTCCTTGAGCGTCTCCTCGACCACCCCTTTCAGCGCCCGAGTCGCCGCCGCGCCGTTGCGGACCTCCGCGTCGCGATAGGTGGCGAGAAGCGTCTCGACGAGCCGCATCACCAACGGCATCCCGAGTTCGCCGCGCTCGGCGACATGGTCGAGCGTACGGGTCTCATCGAACCGCCGCATGTGGACGGCCCACTCGACCGGCTCGCCCTCCCCGGCGATCTCCAGCCCCGACGCTTCCCGCGTGATCGGCACGGCGCCGTAATAGATGTCCGGCGCGTAACGCCGGTTGACGTCGACCTCCGTCTCGCAGGCTTTCCGCCGCTTCTCAACGCTCGACTGGTCGAGGAACGGGAAGCGGACCGCCCGCTTGACCTTGTAGACGTCGAGGCCGGCAAGGAACACGACCGCAGTATGCGTATCGATCCGGGTCACCGGGAGGAGGAGGTCGTGGTTTCGTGGGTCGGCGAGGAAGGCGAACACCCCGGTCTGGTCGGCGGTCCCCAGGTCCGCCGCCGGCTCCGGTATCGTCGGGGAACTGGCCATCGCGCTCGACTCACCCTGCCTGTCGACGAGGCCACGATAGCGCGCCTTGGCGCAGCCGGCGCGGGCTGGCCTCGGCCGGCTAAAGCCGCTTTCCCGACTCCGCGTCGAAGATCTTGGCCTTGGCCATGTCTACCTCAAACGGGAACGGCGTGCCGGGGGGCGCTCGATCCTCCGGGTGGACGCGGGCGATGGCCTCGATCGCGCCGAGCGTGAAGACCAGCATGGTGTCCGGGCCGGTCGGCTCGACCACGTCGATCGCGCGCTCGAATGCGAACAGGTCGTCGGACGGCCGCTGCGTTCCCCGGCGCGTGATGGTCTCGGGCCGGAGCCCCAGCACCACCGGCTGGCCGACACGGGTTTCCCCGGCGGCAGCGAAGCGCTCCGGCAAGGGAAAGTGGATTGTGCCCTCCTCGTCGCTCACCTCGACGACAAGCCGGCCGTTCCTGACAAGCTTGCCGTTGACGATGTTCATCGACGGCGAGCCCATGAACCCGGCGACGAAGAGATCCTCCGGGTTCTCGTAGATCGTCTCGGGGTCGGCGAACTGGCGGATGTGGCCGTTGTCCATGACCGCGATGCGCGAGGCCAGCGTCATCGCCTCGATCTGGTCGTGGGTGACATAGATGATGGTCTTCCCGAGCCGCTGGTGGAGCTTCTTGATCTCGGTGCGCATCTCGATGCGGAGCTTGGCGTCGAGATTGGAGAGCGGCTCGTCGAACAGGAAGACATCGGGATTGCGCACCAGCGCGCGGCCCATCGCGACCCGCTGGCGCTGGCCGCCCGAAAGCTGTGCGGGCTTGCGGTCGAGGAGCTGGTCGACATGGAGGAGCTCGCTCACGCCCTTCAGCATTCGCTCCTGTTCCTCGCGCGGCACCCGGCGCGTCTCCATGCCGAACGTGATGTTCTTCCTGACCGTCTTGGTCGGGTACAGGGCGTAGGACTGGAACACCATCGCGATGTTGCGGTCCTTGGGGGGAACGTCATTGACCAGCCGGTCGCCGATGAAGATGTTGCCGTCCGAGAGGGTCTCCAGTCCGGCAACGAGATTGAGGAGCGTCGACTTCCCGCAGCCCGACGGGCCGACGAGGACGACGAACTCCCCCTCGCCGATCTCCAGGTCGACGCCCTTGATCACCTCCGTGGCGCCGAAGCGCTTCCACACCTGCTCGAGGCGGACATTGGCCATCGCGACTATCCCTTGACCGCGCCGGCGGCGAGACCGCGGACAAAGTAGCGGCCGGCAAAGACGTAGACGAGGAGCGTCGGAAGGGCGGCGATGATCGCCGCGGCCATGTCGACGTTGTATTCCTTCACCCCGGTCGAGGTGTTGACCACATTGTTGAGCGCGACCGTCACCGGGTTCGAATCGCCGACGGTGAAGGCGACGCCGAACAGGAAGTCGTTCCAGATCTGGGTGAACTGCCAGATGACGGTGACGACGATCGCCGGCAGCGACATCGGCAGCATGACCTTGAGGAATATCGCGAAGAAGCCGGCGCCATCGATCTTCGCCGCCTGCACGATGCCGTCGGACACGCCCATGAAGAAGTTGCGGAAGAACAGCGTGGTGAAGGCGAGCCCATACACGGTGTGGACGAGAATGAGGCCGGGGACCGAGCCGGCAAGCCCGAGGACACCGAGCGTGCGCGCCATCGGCAGCAACACCACCTGGAAGGGGATGAAGGCGCCGAAAAGCATCAGCGCGAAGATCGTGTTCGCGCCGCGGAAGCGCCATTTGGTCAGCGCATAGCCGTTGACCGCGCCGAGCGCCGTGGAGATCAGCACCGCCGGCACCACCATCATGACCGAGTTCCAGACATAGCCCCGGAGGCCATCGCAGCGCACGCCAACGCATGCCGACTGCCAGGCCTTGGTCCAGGCGTCGAAGGTCACTTCCTTCGGCAGGCTGACGAGCGAGCCGGTGCGGATCTCGTCGAGGCTCTTGAGCGACGTGGTGATCATGACGAAGAGCGGCAGGAGGTAGTAAAGCGCGAAGAGACCGATGACGACGAAGAGGAGAACCCGCAGGACCGTGGCGCCCAGGCCCTTGCGCCGAACGATGCCGAGGGCGGCGGCGCTGCTCATCGTGCGGTCCCCCGAAGTTCGGAATAGAGGTAGGGAACAATGATCGCCATGATGGTGACGAGCATCATCACCGCGCTCGCCGCGGCCACGCCAAGCTCGCTCCGCTGGAAAGCAAAGGAATACATGAAGGTCGCCGGCATATCGGTCGCGTAGCCGGGGCCGCCGCCGGTGAGAGCCACCACGAGATCGAAGCTCTTGATGGAGATGTGGGTTAGAATGATGATCGAGGAAAACAGGACCGGCCGGATCATCGGGAGCACGATGCGGGTGTAGGTCCTGATCGGCCCGGCGCCGTCGATCGCCGCCGCCTTGATGATCTCGTCGTCGACCGAACGCAGCCCGGCGAGAAACAGCGCCATTACATAACCGGACGACTGCCAGACGCCGGCGATGACCACGGTGTAGATCGCCATGTCCGGGTTCACCAGCCAGTCGAAGCGAAAGTCCTCGAAGCCGAGCTCGCGCATGAGGTGCTCGATGCCGAGACCCGGATTGAGGATCCATTTCCACGCCGTTCCGGTGACGATGAAGGAGAGCGCCATCGGATAGAGGTAGATGGTACGGATCGTCCCCTCGATGCGGATCCGCTGGTCGAGCAGGATGGCGAGCACGATGCCGATCGCGAGGCAGCCGGCGATGAACAGGCCGCTGAAGATGAAGAGATTCTCGAGCGCCACATACCAGCGCGGCGTCGCCCACAGCCGCTCGTACTGGATCAGTCCGGCGAACTCGTAGTTCGGCATCACGCCCGAGCGGGTGAACGAGATGTACACGGTCCAGGCGATGAAGCCGTAGACGAAGAACAGGCTTGCCGCGAAGAGCGGCGACACCACGAACTGCGGCAACCAGCGCTCAATCCGGCGGCTGAACGAGGAAATGCGCGATGCCATTGGTGTGCGTCCCGGCGCCTTTGGAAATGATGACCGGGGCCCTGGGCCCCGGTCGGTCTCAGGTCCGGCGGGCCTTTGATCAGCCCTGGGCGCGCTTGATCCCTTCCGACAACGCCTTGACGGCGTCCTCAGAGCTCATGTCGGAGTTGAAGAAGTTGGTGACGACGTCAAGGAACTCGCCGCGAACGGTCCGCGGCACCGCCATCTCGTGCGCCATGCTTGGCTCCAGCGCATTGGCGGCGGTGGCGGCCGCCAGGTCTTCATGGGACTTCACCGCGCAGATGTCGAACTTGTCCATCGGCACGTCGATGCGGGCCGGGATTGAGCCCTTGGCGAGGTTGAAGGTCTCCTGGAAGCCCGGTGACATGATCAGGCTCGCGAGCAGCTTCTGGCCTTCCAACTCATCGGCGCCCTCGACCTTGAAAAAGGTGAAGCTGTCCGAGTTGAGGATGTAGCCGTTGCCGGGCGCCGCCGCGCACAGGAAATCGACGCCGGGGACCTTGCCGGCGGCGAGGAACTCACCCTTGGCCCAGTCGCCCATGATCTGGAAGGCGGCCTCGCCATTCATCACCATGGCGGTGGCGAGGTTCCAGTCGCGGCCCGAGAAATTGGGGTCGACATAGCCGCGAAGCTTGCGGAGCTGGTCGAACACCTTGACCATGGTGTCGCTGGTGAGCGCTTCCTGGTCGAGCTCGACCAGAGCCTTCTGATAGAATGCGGGTCCGCCGACGCCGAGCGCCACCACTTCGAAGACCGTGGCGTCCTGCCACGGCTGGCCGCCGTGTGCGAGCGGCGTAATGCCCGCCGCCATCAGCTTGTCGGCGGTGGCATTGAACTCGTCCCAGGTCGTCGGCATCGTCGCCCCGACCTTGGCAAGCACCTCCGGGTTGGCCCAGAGCCAGTCGACGCGGTGGATGTTCACCGGGGCAGCGACGTACTCGCCGTCATATTTCATGATCCCGGCGAGGACCGGCGGCAGCACGGCATCCCAGCTCTCAGCCACCGCCACGTCTTCGACATCGTTGAGGGCGCCTTCACGCGCCCACTCCTGGATGCCCGGGCCCTTGAGCTGCACCGCGGCCGGCGGGTTGCCGGCGACCACGCGGGCGCGGAGCGCAGTCATCGCCGCGTCACCACCGCCGCCGGCAATCGGCGAATCGACCCAGGTGCCACCCTGCGCCTCGAAGGCGTTCTTCAACTCGCCGACGGCCTTGGCCTCGCCACCGGAGGTCCACCAGTGGAGCACTTCCACGTTTCCGCCGGCCTGAACGGCGGTCGTGCCAAGTAGCATGCCCGCCGTCAGGGCGAGAACCGTGTTCCCGAACTGTCGCATAGCATTCCTCCTCACGTTCCGATCGGCCATCGGGCCGGTCATGAGGAAACCATGTGGGGCGGACGGCGCTGGCGCCTTGATATGCGTCAATCGCTTCATGACACCGGCCTCCGGGGCAGGAGCCGGAGACCGGCTGCGACACGCGAAGCGACCCTCGATGCCGGAGCGATGGAGCTGGGGCCCCCGACGCGTCGCCCGACGGCCGCTGGCGGGCAACGCAGATGATGCGCCGAAGCGACGTCTGGCCCGCGCCGCAGGGGCGTACTCGTCTGGACGCGAGCGCCTACGCTCCGAAGCGCGGTTCGGGAATGCCCCTGATGCCGAGATCGTGGATCGCGAAGAGGCTGCCGCGGAGCACGCCGTCGCCGGGGAAGCGCGGCAGCGGCGGCTTGGCCATCGACGTGACGTAGAGGATGTCGAGATTCGGGCCGCCGAACATGACGCTGGTCACCTTCCTGACCGGCATGTCGATGACGCGGTCGACGCTGCCGTCGGGCGCATAGCGGAACAGCTTGCCGACATAGACGCCCGCATTCCAGACGAAGCCTTCGCTGTCGACGGTGGAGCCGTCGGCGGCGCCGCCCTCCGACATGTCGACCTTGGTGAAGGTCCGGCGGTTGGAGACGGCGCCGGTGTCGATGTCGTAGTCGTAGGCCCAGATCTCGCCCGACCAGGAGTCGGCGAAGTAGAAGGTCTTGTCGTCGGGGCTGAAGCAGGGGCCGTTCGAGACGATGATGCCGTCGTCGATCTTCGTCACCGTGAAGTCCGGGTCGAGGCGATAGAGCGCGCCGTTCGGGCCTGCCTCCTGGGTGTCCATCGACCCGGCGATGAAGCGTCCGCGGCGGTCGACCTTGCCGTCATTGATGCGGTTGTTGGGCTTGTCGGGCTCGGGGTCGTGGATCAGGGTGCAGTCGCCGGTCGTGAAGTCGAGCGCGTGGAAGCCGTTCTCGAGCGAGCAGATCGCGCCGTTGCCGTCCTTCCGGATCGCGATCGAGCCGATCTTGCCCGGCACGTCCCAGGCCCGGATCTCGCGCCCGTCATGCGTGGCGCGGAAGACCCGCCCGTCGAAGCTGTCGATAAAGTAGAGCCGCTGTTGCCCGACGTCCCAGAGCGGTCCCTCCCCGAGCGTCGTCTTGACGTCGACCAGAACCTCGATGCGCATGCTGTCCTCCCCCTTCGCGTTCCTGAGGCATTGCCGCCCGGTCAGAAGTCGACCTTGTCGCCGCCCTTGAGGCTGAGAATCGCGCGCGCCTCGTCGGGGGTGGCGACCTCGAAGCCCAGCCCCTCGATGATCTGGCGCGCCTTCGCCACCTGCTCGGCGTTGGTCTTGGCCAGCTGGCCCTTGCCGATCCAGAGCGAATCCTCGAGCCCGACGCGGACGTTGCCGCCCATCGCCGCCGCCATCGCCGCGATCGCCATCTGATTCCGCCCGGCGCCCAGCACCGACCAGCGGTAGTCCGCACCGAACAGCCGGTCCGCTGTCCGCTTCATGTGGGCGACGTCCTCCGGGTGCGGGCCGATGCCGCCGAGGATGCCGAACACCGACTGGACGAAGAACGGCGGCTTGACCAGCCCGCGCTCGGCGAAGTGGCTCAAGGTGTAGAGATGGCCGATGTCGTAGCACTCGATCTCGAAGCGCGTGCCGTTCTCGGCGCAGGTTGCGAGGATGTACTCGATGTCGGCGAAGGTGTTCTTGAAGATGCGCTCGCGCGAGCCCTCGAGATAGGGCTGCTCCCAGTCGTACTTGGACTCCTTTTGCCGCGCGAGCATCGGGTAGAGGCCGAAATTCATCGAGCCCATGTTGAGCGAGGCGACCTCCGGCTTGAAGGTCGCGGCCGGGCGGACGCGCTCCTCGATCGCCATGGTCGGCGCGCCGCCGGTGGTGATGTTGACGACGCAGTCGGAGCGCTGCTTGATCACCTGGAGGAAGGGCCGGAAGGCCTCGGGCGACTGGTCGGGCCGGCCGTCAGCAGGGTTCCGCGCGTGGAGATGGACGATCGCCGCGCCCGCCTCCGCCGCGCCGATCGCGGCGTCGGCGATCTCCTCCGGGGTAATCGGCAGATAGGGCGACATCGACGGCGTGTGGATCGCCCCCGTGACCGCGCAGGTGATGATGACCTTGCCGTTGACCGCCATGTCCGTCCTTCCTATTCCCCGATGTCGCCGGCCGCTCGGCGCTTGTGCGCGGCGAGTGCCATCAGCCGCCGGTCGCGCCAGAGCTGGCGCTTCACCAGGTCCGCTTCCTTGAGCTTCGCGCGCCGGTCGCGCTCGATGTCGTCGAGCACCGGACCGCCCCAGTCGACCCGCCGCTGCATCTGGCCCCAGAGATTCACGTAGAGCCCCTGGTAGCGCTCGACATAGTCGCGCACGCCGGCCGGGGCGTTGAGGTCGATCGTCTCGAACGGCCCCATGAACGACCAACGCAGCGCGAGACCCTCGCGGATGCCGATGTCGACGTCCTCGGCGCTGGCGAAGCCGTCGGCGACGAGGCGGAAGGCCTCCTCGAGCAGCGCGCCCTGCATGCGGTTCATGATGAAGCCGTCAAGCTCCCGCTTCATCACGATCGGCGCCTGGCCGGCGGCGACGAGGAAGGCGCGCGCGCGCTCCACCACCTCCGGCGATGTCCACGGCGCCGGCACCACCTCGGCGGCGGGGATGAGGTAGGGCGGGTTGATCGGGTGGATCACCAGGCAGCGGTGCCGGCCCTTCAGCGTCGCCGTGAACGTCGAGGGCAGGATCGCCGAGGTCGACGAGGCGATGACCGCGTCCTCCGGCGCGAGCGCGTCGAGTTTGGCGAAGATCGTCCGCTTCAGCTCCACCTGCTCTGGCGTGCTCTCCTGGACATGGGCTGCGCCGGCGACCGCGGCCTCGAGGTCGTCCTCGATCGAAATGTCGGCGAGCACCGCCTCGGGCGTCCGTCCGTTGAGGAGGCCGTTCGCCGCGAGTTCGGGGAGCGCGTCGCGGATGAAGTCGATCGCGCGGCCCGGCGCATCCTTGAACGCGTCCCAGAGCGTTACCTGGTGGCCGGCGCGGGCGAAGGTGATCGCCCAGGCCCGGCCGATGAACCCCGATCCGACGATTGCGACCTTGGTCATGTCAGAGCGCCTCCACGTTGCCGTCGACCCCGAGCGACTGCCCGGAGATGTTCCGGCCTGCGTCGGAGAGGAGGAAGGCGGTCATCGCCGCGACGTCGTCGGGAGACACCATGCGGCGAAGCGACACCCGCGACAGGTATTCCTCCTCCATCTCGTCATAGGAGATGCCGAGCTGGCCGGCGCGCGCGCGGATCACGCCCTCCATCCGCGGCCCCTCGACGATGCCCGGCAGGATGGCGTTGACCCGGATGTTCGACGGGCCGAGCTCCTTGGCGAGGCTCTGGGTGAAGCCGATCACGCCGAACTTCGCCGCCGAATAGGGGGTGCGGAAGGCGTAGCCGTGGCGGCCGGCGGCCGACGACATGTTGACGACCGACCCGCCGCCGGCGGCCTTCAGCATCGGCACGGCACGGCGGGCGCAGAGGAACTGGCCGGTGAGGCAGATGTCGATGGTGCGCCGCCACTCCGCCGGGTCGATCTCGTCGACGCCGCCGGTCGGCCCGGCGATGCCGGCATTGTTGATGAGCGCATCGAGCCCGCCGAGCTCGGCCGCCGCCGCATCGAACAGGCGGTCGACGTCGGCCTCGACCGAGACGTCGGCCTTGATCCACCCGGCCCCGGGGAACGCACGGCTGAAAGCTGCGAGCGCCTCGTCCGCCACGTCGCAGATGAAGATGCGCGCCCCATGGCGCGCGAGACGGCGGGCGATGGCGAGGCCGATCCCGCCGGCGCCGGCGGTGACCACGACACGCTGGCCCGCGAGCCCGGCGCCGAGATCGGATGAAGTCGCAGGTTCGGTCATGAACGGTCCTTCTCAGCCGGCCTCGCGCCGGTCGCGGAGTGCGATCACCGCGCCGAGAACGACGACGCCGTAGATGATCGCGCGTGTGGCATAGGGCAGGGTCGTGCCGGCGAGCAAGGTCTGGAGTGCCGTTAAAAGCAGCACGCCGCCGAGCATGCCGAGATAATGGCCGCGGCCGCCGGTGATCAGCGCGCCGCCGACCACCACCACCGCAATCGACGGCAGGAGGTAGTCGTCGCCCATGCCGAGGCTCGCCTGGCCGGAGAAGCCGGTGAGCATGATGCCGACGATCGCCGCGCAGACCGCCGAGAGGACGTAGACGCCGATGAGCGTCCGGCCGACGGCGATGCCGGACAGCGCGGCGACGCGCACGCCGTTGCCGATGCCGTAGACGCGGCGGCCGAAGGGGGTCCGCGACAGGAAGACGACGGCGAAGACGACGAAGGCGATGACGAAGAGCACCACCGGCGTGACCCCCCACCAGAGCCGCGCGGTCATGAACCAGCGGAGAAGCGGCGAGGAGAAGCCGGCCGGCGTCCCGCCTGAATAGAGGAGCGCCGCACCCTGGAGCACGCCGTTCATGGCGAGCGTGACCACGATCGGCGACAGCCCGAGGACGACGATGCCGATGCCGTTGACCAGCCCGATCAGCACGGCGATGCCGAGCACGATCGGCAGCGCATAGAGGAGCGCCTGGTCGGAGCCCTGGACGATGCCGGCGAGCAGGATGCCGGAGAAGCCGATCGTCCACGGCACCGACAGGTCGAGCCCGCCGGTCAGGATCACCGTGCCCTGGCCGAGGGCGAGGACGGCGAGGAAGCTCGCGAGCACGATCAGCGAGTTCCAGTAGGCCCAGTTGAGGACCGTGTTGCCGAGCGTGAACTGGGTGACGAGCACCACCAGCACGAGGGCGACATAAGCGGGCAGCGCGTAGCGGAGCGTTTCGGCATGGCGGATCCAGAACGCGGGCATCGGCGAGGCCCTGCCCGCGGGCGAGGCCATCCCGGCGCTCGACAGCCGCCGGTCGCCGCCGCCGATCTGCGACGGGCGCGTGCCGGCGCGCCAGGCGGCGACTCGCGTCGCCGCTCCGCGGAGCTGCATCGCCAGCGGCGAATCGCGGGCGATCGAGGCGGCGAGCACCGCGAGGAGCAGGATCACGCTCTCGGCGATGGTCGAGTAGTAGGCCGAGACGTTGAGGACGAGG